>JBJECC010000086.1:0-2615 GCA_051870655.1 Parabacteroides sp.
TTCGACTCCACGCCGGTCTTTTGGCGGTTGGTCTTTATCCACAGGTGGCCGTCGAAGGAGGTCTGCAGGTTCTCCTCCTTCAGGTTGTACATATCCCGCCAGCTCAGACCTCCTCGCCAGCGAAAAGAGTAACGGGATAGTAACGTAACTCTTGCTTCAACTGACTTTTTTATGGCATCTGTTGTCTTCACAGAGAATCCAACTAAATCAATTAATCCGCTCATTCTCACAGATTTTTCATCATTCTGCCCTCATTCTCAGTTTTTTGTAGTATTTTTGCCCGCATTAAAAACAACTTCTTACTTATGATCGAAGAAATATTGAAACATAACCGCCAATTCGTGGCGGAAAAGGGGTATGAGCAGTTTATCACCAGCAAATATCCGGACAAGAAGATCGCGATCGTGACCTGTATGGATACCCGGCTGGTAGAACTGTTGCCGGCAGCGTTGGGCTTCAAAAACGGAGATGTGAAGATTATCAAGAATGCCGGAGCCACCATTACAAACCCGTTCGACAGTACCATGCGTAGCTTGTTGGTGGCCATTTATGAACTGGGTGTACAAGAGGTTATGATTATCGGACACACCGGCTGTGGCGTACAGGGAATGGACAGCAACGAGATGCTCCATCAGATGCAGGAACGGGGCATTCCTCTCCAGCACATCCACCTGATGAAACATTGCGGCATAGACCTGAACCAGTGGTTACATGGTTTTGACGACACAGAGTCTGCCATTCTGGAAACAGTCGATTTGGTGCGGAACCATCCTTTAATTCCGAACGATGTGGTTGTGAAAGGTTATATCATGGATTCCATTACAGGAGAATTAAAACCACTTTCCACACAGGCCTCCTAACCCCAAGAAACGAAGCTTGTTTCCTCTGTCCGACAAAGCTGACAGAGGAAACTGCTTAAACCCATTCACTCAATTCCAGCCAACGCATAGACTTCTCGTCCAACTCCTCCAACAAGTGTGTCATACGATCCCCGGCCTTGATCAACTCTTCCGTGCTCATCTGACCGCTACTCATGGCTGCTTCCAGATCTGCCTTTTCCTGTTCCAACTGAGGTATTTCCGCATCCAGCGCCTCAAACTCTTTCCGCTCTTTGAAGGTCAGACGACGCTTCTCTGTCGTACTGGTACGTGAAGAGGCTGCTGTAGGTTGAGTGACTTTAGCCGCCTTGGCTGCTGCCTCCTTGGCCGCCAACGCCTCTTGCTCTTCTTGCTGTTCTTTCCAAGCCCGATACTGCGTATAGTTACCCGGAAAATCCTGGATATCGGCATTGCCATGAAACACCAACAGATGATCCACCATCTTATCCATAAAATAACGGTCGTGTGACACGACAATGAGGCACCCCTTGAAATTGCGCAAGTATTCCTCCAACACATTCAACGTAATGATGTCCAAATCGTTGGTAGGCTCATCAAGCACCAAGAAATTGGGGCTACGCATCAAGACAGTACAGAGATAAAGACGACGTTTCTCTCCCCCGCTCAGTTTATACACATAGTTATGTTGCTTCTCCGGTGTAAAGAGGAACTGCGTGAGCAACTGGGAGACTCCCAACTTGCGGCCATCTCCCAGATCGACATATTCAGCGATACGACGTACCACATCTATCACTTTCATCTGCTCGTCAAACTGCAATCCCTCTTGGCTGTAATAGCCGAAGCGAACCGTCTCCCCCACATCGAAATGGCCGCTATCCGGCTCAATCTCTCCCATCAGCATCTTGATGAAGGTAGATTTACCCGTTCCGTTATTACCAATGATACCCAATTTCTCGTAACGGGCAAACACATAGTTGAAATCATTCAAGATCTGAAGTTGGTCAAAACGTTTGGTCACATGAGACGCTTCGAAGATCTTCGACCCGATATAGGTCGCCTTCACTCCCAGATTCACGGTTCCTGTCTCACGTGACTGATGGGCCCGCTTCTCCAGATCGTAGAAGGCATCGATGCGATATTTGGCTTTTGTTCCACGCGCCTGCGGTTGCCGGCGCATCCATTCCAACTCTTTACGTAACAAATTGTTGGCTCGTTCTACATCGGCATTTAACGCATCGATGCGTTCCTGACGTTTCTCTAAATAATAACTGTAGTTACCTTTATAAGAATAGACCTGGCGGCGGTCTATCTCCAGAATCTCACTGCAGACACGATCCAGGAAGTAACGGTCGTGCGTCACCATCAAGATACTGATGTTGGCGCGACTCAAATAGCCTTCCAGCCACTCCGTCATTTCCAAATCCAAATGGTTGGTCGGCTCGTCCAAAATGATCAATTCCGGTTCTGTAATCAATACGTTAGCCAATGCGACCCGCTTCAACTGTCCGCCCGACAACTCCTTCACCTTCTGATCAAAATGATGGATATTGAGTTTGCCCAGAATCTGCTTGGCCCGTTGTTCGTAGTCCCACGCCTTCAGACTGTCCATACGCACCAGCAACTCTTCCAGACGGGCATTGTCCTCTTTGGCCACGGCCTCTTCATACTCGGCCAGCAACCGGACCGTCTCATTAGGTGAATAGAAACAGGCTTGCAACACGTTCAGCTCTTCGGGATAGGCAGGCGACTGCTCCAGATAGCCCACCCGCAAATCAT
>JBJECC010000087.1:0-2574 GCA_051870655.1 Parabacteroides sp.
TCCACTTTAGGTACTCGTCTTGCCAGCTACGTTTGTATTCAACATTCTGGCATTCTTTCGCTGTAATCTTGCTCATATGTTTTGCTGTAACGTATTATCATTCAAAGTTATGTCATCGTATTCAACTAACCTTACTGATAAACAATGGCAAGTTACGGAAAATATATTGAATCCATAACATCGCAAGAGAAAATATCGATTCCAGAAGCACCAAGTCTTCCCATTACATCGATACCGATTGTGGCATAGACGGTAACAAGAAGAGCAAAAGACGCAAAGAACAAATATTTATGTTTCCGCCTGAAATATTTTTCGGATCCAATTGTTTTAGTTAGTCCAACCTCTTCGTTCAGCCAAGGCTGAACGGTCATAGAAAACAATATCAAGTGCCGATGATGTTAACTTCTCTCACCGTCCAGCCTTGGTTGGACGAATACTTCAAAGAACTCTGCAAACCATCATTGCAGTACGTGAGATATATTATTCCTGTAATACATCATAAAATAAAGCAAAACCACTATTGCTACGACTTACAATTTGCTGCCCAGGAGCAAAATGGGTCAGACTTACTCCTTCAAAATCCTTGTCCTAAGACAAGGAGAAAATGGTCTGATCGTAAATACCTGTCAGAACGCACGAGATAATACTATAAATTTGCAGTCTGATTTAAAGAATATTATAATCAAGAAAACGTATGAGATTATTTTTCCAGACGATCCTGTTGTCCTTTTTTACAATAACAACCGTATGGGGACAAGGAGTAAAAGGGTACATTTACGATGAGAGCGACAAACAACCGTTGGCGGGTGTCAATGTGTATTACAAAGACAAAGGAGGTGCACACGGCACGATCTCCGATGTCAACGGATTCTATGAACTGAACCTCGCCGATGTGAAAGAGGCGATATTGACCTTCAGTTATTTGGGTTACGAAACACAACAGATGCAGGTGGCCGTGTCCGGCAACCGGACATTGACACACGACGTCTATATGAAGATACAGACGAACGTCATGGATGAGGTGGTGGTCAGCGTGGGCCGCTACGAGCAGAAGCTGAGCGATGTCACCGTCTCGATGGAGCTGTTGAAAGCGCAGGAGATCAACCGGCAGTCGCCCAAGGATCTGACCAGCGTGCTGAAAAACATTTCCGGCGTGGAGATCAATGACAACCAGCCCTCTGTGCGCGGGGGAACGGGTTGGACCTACGGTGTCGGCAGCCGCTGCTTGGTGATGGTGGACGGTATGTCCGTGATGACTCCCGGAACCGGAGAAATCAACTGGAACATGATTCCGATGGAGAGCATCGAACAGGTGGAGGTACTGAAAGGGGCCTCTTCCGTGCTGTATGGTTCATCGGCCCTGAACGGACTGATCCATGTGCGCACCAAACGTCCGGACCTGAAGCCCTCCACTTCGGTGAATCTGATGGGCGGCCTCTACAGCCATGCAGACGAAGGGACTCCGATGTACGGCAGTGTCGATCTGTCGCACACCCGCAGAATCAACAATCTGGATCTGACCGCAGGCGGTAACTTCCTGTGGGATGACAGCTATCGGGAATCGAACTACAACCACCGTGTCCACCTGGGTACGGGACTGACCTACCACGATCCGCGTGTGGATGGACTGACCTACGGAGCCAACATCAATTACCTCTACAATGACTATGCCGCCTTCTTCATGTGGCGCTCTCCGGAAGAGTATTACAAGCAATCTCCGTTGGCCAACATGGGACGGCGCGAGCATGACTTCTACATCGATCCGTTCCTCAACTTCACCAACACGGAAAAGGGGACAACCCACCGGTTCCGCGGCCGTTTCTTCCACCGCCAGAACTCGATCATCAACCATGCATCGGACAAGACGCTGAGCGGTATCCTCAACTCCATGGGATTCCAGCAATCCTCCATTCCGGAGCTGACGGGCCTTGTGCAGAACTGGCAGACGGAGCTGCTGCCCCGTTTCCTGCCCTATCTGCCGCAAGTGATGAACGGACAGGTCAACGGGCTGATGAACGAGTTGGGCGGTCTGATCAACCACTACTTCCCGAATGCCCAGTATGCGGATGCCATGGACCTGATGTCATGGGTGATGAAACACAACATGCCGACCGGCGGCACGATGGAGGATTGGATCAACTATGCCAACCAGACCACACCGGCCACTGACCCGGGTGATCCGGACCATACCTATTGCTACAACCTGGATTACCAATACAGCAAGAAGTTCGACCATTCGCAGTTTACCGTAGGCGGTATGTTCGAACACCTCTACGCCAAGTCACAGATCACCGGTACACACAAGAGTGACAATGTGGCCATCTTCATGCAATATGACCACAAGTTCTTCGACCGCCTCAATGTGTCGGCCGGCATGCGTTGGGAGTATTATCGGGTGGATGACTACTATCGTGAGGCGGAGACCAACATCTTCGGAGCGAAGGTACCGGTCAAGCCGGTATTCCGCGGAGGTCTGAACTATGAGCTGGCAGACGCCTCCTTCCTGCGCTTCTCCATCGGACAGGGCTATCGTTATCCCTCCGTCACCGAGAAGTTTATCCTGAAAGACATCGG
>JBJECC010000088.1:0-13969 GCA_051870655.1 Parabacteroides sp.
CAATCGACGGTCAGACAGTAAAGGCTATCGTAAAGGATCTGCAATTCCAGCCGGTAACAGATGCAGTGATCCACATCGATTTCCTGCAGGTGTCCGAGACTAAACCGGTCGTAATGGAAGTTCCGGTTGTACTGGAAGGTCACGCAGAAGGTGTGAAAGCCGGTGGTAAGTTGTCATTGCAGATGAGAAAACTGAGAGTGAAAGCTGTTTACACACAGATTCCGGAGAAGCTGGTGATCAATGTAGACCACTTAGGTTTGGGCAAGACTATCCAGGTAGGTGCACTCCACTTCGAAGGTCTGGAAGTGATCAATGCAAAGAATGCCGTTGTTTGTGCAGTTCAGTTGACTCGTGCCGCTCGTGGTGCACAGGCTCAGGCTGGAAAGTAAGTACGCATAACACGATTTATAATTAGAATAACCCTTGTGTTGGCAATAGGTCAATGAAGGTTATTTTGATCTTAGATTTTAAATGATGGGAGGGATTTAGTTCGCGAGAATGTTCCCTCCCGATTTTTTATACGCAAATTTGATTTTACATGAAGTATTTAATCACCGGATTGGGTAATATCGGTTCTGAATTTTGGGGAACACGTCACAACATCGGATTTCGTGTGGTGAACAAACTGGTAGAAGATGCCGGAACCGGATTCAGTGATGAGCGGTACGGTGCGGTGGCCCGGATGCGAGTCAAGAATTGCGAATTGATCGTCTTGAAACCTAATACGTTCATGAATCTGAGTGGAAATGCAGTCCGCTACTGGTTGCAGAAAGAGAATATTCCTGTAGAGAACCTGCTGGTCGTAGTCGATGATCTGGCCTTGCCATTCGGGACACTGCGGTTGAAGCCGAAAGGGAGTGACGCCGGACACAATGGGTTGAAAAACATCGCACAGATGCTTGGCACACAGGAGTATGCCCGTCTGCGTTTCGGCATTGGCAACGACTTTCCCCGCGGAGGACAGATCGACTACGTATTGGGTAAATTTCCCCAAGAGCAACTGGATGCCATGCCGGAAAAATTGGCCACAGCTGCAGAGATCATCAAGAGTTTCTGCCTGGCCGGCATTCAAGTGACGATGAATCAATTTAACAACAAATAGGAGAAAGAGACATGGACGAAGTTCGTATCGACAAATGGATGTGGGCCACTCGTATCTTCAAGACCCGTACCATTGCGGCTGACGCATGCAAAAAGAACCGTGTCATGGTGGGTGGTGTGAACAGAAAACCCTCCCACATGGTCAAAGTGGGCGATGTGATTCAAGTACGCAAACCTCCGATCACCTACTCTTTTGAAGTGCTGGCACTCACAGACCGACGGATGGGCGCGAAGTTAGTGCCTGATTATCTGAAGAATGTCACGACTCCCGACCAATATGAAATCTTGGAAATGAACAGAATTTCCGGATTCGTCAATCGGGCGAAAGGGTTGGGACGCCCCACGAAAAAGGAACGGAGAGAACTGGAACAGTTCACGGAACCGGATTTCGCCAGTGACGACTTCGATTTCGATTTCGACTTTGATACGGAGGATGAGGAGTAACCCCTCTTTTTTCGTATATTTGTACGATGTATAAACATGATTGATAAATATGAAGAATATTAAGATTTTCCCGAAAGACTGGTTGCAACTGCACCCTTACAAGCAGAGCAATCCGGTCGATTCTTACTATACAAACATAGCCAACCGGATTTATGACATTCTGGTACAGACGGAGCTGATCAACTCATTCGAAGGAGATGAAGCCAAGCAGGTCAGCATCCGCATGGCAGCCTATTTTGAAGATGTCATTTCTGAACTGGGCATCTGGCGGGCCTTTATCACCACTGCAAAAGAGCTGTACGGCAAATATCTGCCGTTCTACACACCGGATGATCACTACTATGACGATGAGGCGAATCTGGAAGATGTCCGTTTCCTGTTGTGGCATTTCACACAGCAGTACCACGGGTATCGGAAAAGTACATTCGTCAGTCCGGACAATCCCACGAATGAATGGGCAGCCCGTCTGATCTACAAGATCTTTTGGGATGAATGGACAACCGCACCTGAAAACAACCGGATGAAAGCGCTCTTTTCAAAAGAGAGTGTCATTGACTCGCAAGAGACATACGAGCCTTTGCTCTTCTGGTTCCACTACAACATGTATCTGATGGTGGATGCCAATCAGGAGCTGAAAGAACAGACGCAGTCTTTCTGGAACAGTTTCAGCCAGAGTCCGGAGAAACTGAATGCGATGATCATGACCCTGCACCAGCAGTTGGCTTATACCTCCAAATGTTCCTTCCTGGCCATGACTTCACCGGAATGGTTGTTGAAGGTGATTCCCCAAGATCATCCCAACCATGCCTTCTTCCAAGAGGTGGTAGAGGGTTGCAAGCCGAATATTCCGGAGGATGTCGTGACCCGCAACAAGGAGAACTATGAGAAGTTCCAACAGGCTGCTGAGGGCAAATTACTGGTCTATTTCGATCAGGTGGCAGCGGCAGAACAGTTCCTGACAGAGAAGGTAGGCATGAATTTGCCGGACGGTCATTTGCCGGAGGATCTGGCCGGAGAAAAGCTGGCTATCTATGCCACAGAGAAAGAGGGTGTCCAGCTGATTCACACCGATGTAGATTGCATCAAGGATGAAAACAACCCCTTCTATGACGCAAAAGCAGCTGCTGCAAAAGGTATCGGCTATTTCATCGTACGCCATTGCAGTCCGGTTCTGCTGAAGGAAATGGAAGCACGCAACATGCTGGAGGATGCACAGGCCAAGAGCCTCCGCTCTCCCGAACGGGCAAAGGCTATCATTCATGAGAATGTACCTTTCCTGGTCAACTATTTCCTGAAAGAGGCTTTCTAAAAACGTCAGACGTATCAAAAGAAATCCTCGGTTTTCTTCACTGTCCAGAAAACCGGGGATATTTTTTTCAATGTGCAATCTTTCAATCCGCCGGATACACAATGCCTAACTGGCGACGTACCTCATCAATGATCTCCAAAGTAATCAAGGAATTGGCGTGACTGTTGATCTCGGATTCCCGTTTGCCAGCGAGCACCATGTCGATAAATTCCGCCACTTCATAGCAATACTCATCTTTCTCTCTGACAACTGTCAGATCCTCCGGTTGCGGCTTCGGTCCCTTTCCGGAAGCCGCTTTCGCACGGGGCGTAAAAGAGACTTGGCTGATGATGTTGATCCGATCCAACGTCAGATTGCCCTCCTCTCCCTGGATCTCAGTCGGCAACGCAGAATCGGCAATCTTGGAATACAGGACTGTCGCATTCATCCCATCATACAGGAAATTCACTGCTCCCTGTCCGTCAGCACCGGACGAAAGGACGATGCCACTGGCTTCGATCTTCTGGGGCCTGCCAAACAACACGACCATGGGATAGACCGTATAGACACCGATATCCATCATCGCACCATTCGAGAGTTCCGGCTTGAAGGCATTCAGCACGATCCCCTCCTTGAACTTGTCATAGCGGGAAGAGTACTGACAATAACAGGAAAAATAGCGACGCACCTGCCCCACCCGATGCAACTGTTCCCGCACGACACGGAAATTGGGTGTCAACGTGGGTTTCATGGCCTCCATCAAAGAGACACCATAGCGTTCGGAAGCGGCAATCATCTCACGTGCTTCACGCGCATTCGAGGCAAAGGGTTTCTCACACAAGACATGTTTTCCGTGACGCATGCAGAGAATGCTTTGGCTGGCGTGCAAGAAATTGGGCGAAGCGATATAGACCGCATCGATCAGCGGACTGCTTGCCATCTCCTCCAGGGAAGTGAACGTATGAGGGATCCGGTGTTTGGCGGCAAACTCATCCGCCCGTTCCTGTGTGCGGGAATAGACCGCCACGAGCTCAAAACGTTCGTCTTGTCTCGCGCCGGCTATTACCCAATCTGTTATGAAGTTGGTGCCCACGACACCGAACCTGACTTTCTTCATGCGCTAAGGTTTATTTGCGGAACGGAGCCTTCACCACCTGAGCCTTCAGATTCTTGTTGCGCACCTTGATGAAGATTTCAGAACCTACTTTTGCAAAGGCCGGTTTCACGTAACCCATTCCGATGCCTTTCTTCAGGCAGGGAGACATTGTACCGGAAGTAACCACACCAATCTGGTTGCCCTCCGCATCCACGATCTCATAACCGTGACGAGGAATACCCTTCTCCACCAATTCAAAGGCACACAGCTTACGGCTTACGCCCTCTTTCTTCTGACGTTCCAATTCAGCCCGATTGGTAAAGTTCTTGCCCTCTACAAACTTCGTGATCCAGCCTAATCCAGCCTCGATCGGAGAAGTCGTATCATCCAAATCGTTACCATAGAGGCAGAAGCCCATTTCCAGACGCAACGTGTCACGTGCACCCAAACCGATCGGCTTGATACCTTCCGGTTTGCCAGCCTCAAAGATGGCATCCCAGATCTTCTTGGCATCGCTGGTGTAGAAATAGAGCTCGAAGCCACCTGCACCTGTATAACCCGTATTGGAGATGATCACATCCTTACAACCGGCAAATTCGCCTGTCGTGAAGGCATAGTAAGGAATGGAAGAGAGATCGACCGGAGTCAGACGTTGCAATACCTCGATGGCTTTCGGGCCCTGTACAGCCAACTGACCCGTCTTTGCAGAAGAGTTTTCCAACTCTGCTCCTACTGTATTGTGAGAAACGCACCATGCCCAGTCTTTATCGATGTTTCCGGCATTGACAACCAACAGGTATTTCTCCGGCTCATAGTGATAGACCAGCAGATCATCTACGATACCGCCCTGTTCGTTCGGGAAGCAGGTATATTGCGCTTTGCCCAAGGGCAGTACAGAAGCATCATTCGAAGTGACGCTCTGGATGAATGCCAATGCATTCGGGCCCTTTACCCAAAACTCACCCATGTGAGATACATCGAACACACCCACACCGTTGACCACTGTCATGTGCTCATCGAGGATTCCGGAATATTCAATCGGCATATTAAAACCTGCAAATTCGTGCATTTTTGCACCCAACGCAATGTGTACGTCGGTAAATGGAGTTGTCTTCATATTATTTAATTATTCAGATTGTTGCGCTGAAAGCTCAGCTATTTTAATTATTGTTTGCATACTCTTTTCCAATGAGGGAATCGGCAGAAATTCATAGCGTCCGTGGAAATTGAGTCCTCCCGCAAAAAGATTCGGGCAAGGCAATCCCATGAAAGAGAGACGTGCCCCATCCGTACCTCCTCGAATCGGCTTCACCAAAGGGGTGACACCGACTGCCTGCATCGCCCGAAAAGCGATGTCCACAATCTCCCGTTTCGGCTCTACGACCTCACGCATGTTGTAATACTGGTCACGTACATCCAGACGGGTACTTCCCGGATAGAGACGGTTCATCTGATCCGCAAAAGCCTGCAACAACTGCTTCTTCTCCTCGAACTTCTGCCGGTTATGGTCACGGATAATGTAGGAAAGCGTAGCCTCCTCCACCGATCCGTTCATTGCAATGAGATGGAAAAAGCCTTCGTAGCCGGTGGTATGTTCCGGACGTTGTACTGCCGGAAGCCAAGAAGCATACTGGAGCGCCAACAGAGAGGCATTGACCATTTTGTCTTTCGCATAACCCGGATGCACATTGAGCCCCTTGAAAGTGACCTTGGCAGCGGCAGCATTGAAATTCTCATATTCCAGTTCACCCTTTTGCCCGCCGTCAATCGTATAGGCGAAGTCACAACCGAACTTCTCTACATCAAAATGGTTGGCCCCTTCACCAATCTCCTCGTCAGGCGTAAAACCGATCCGGATCTTCCCATGCTTGATCTCGGGATGATTCACCAAATACTCCATGGCTGAAATGATCGCAGCCACACCCGCTTTGTCATCGGCTCCCAAAAGGGTCTTGCCGTCTGTGACCACCAAATCCTGGCCCACATAATCGTTCAGCTCGGGAAACATGCCCGGAGAAAGGACCACACCCGCCTCCTCATTCAACACAATGTCACCCCCCTCATAGGAGACAATGCGAGGTTTCACGCCCTTGCCAGACAGGTCCGGACTGGTGTCAAGATGCGCAATGAATCCCACGACAGGCTTCACTGCCGGATCGGTAGCCGGAAGGGTCGCCATCAGATAACTGTTCTCATCCAGCGAAACATCCTCCAGTCCGATGGATTTCAACTCCTCCGCCAAGGCTTCTGCAAACACCCGTTGTCCGGGTGTACTGGGCGTGAGTCCGGTCGTTTCACTCGATTCCGTATCGAACTGAACATATCGTAAAAATCTATTTATCAAAGTTGTCATACTTCCTCTTATTTAACCCGTTTGATTTGCAGCCCTAAAAGTAGATAAAGAAAGTCAGATCGCAAAACGATTTGGGATTTATCCGACCGTCGTGGATGAATTTGCAGATTGTGTGGAGGCCAAACAATGTTCCAATAATCCCTGGCACGCATCTTCCAACAGATCAAGTACCAATTCGAATCCTTCAGCCCCACTGTAATAGGGATCGGGGACATAATCATAGAGCCGATTCCGGGAGAATTCCGTCATCTGATGTATCTTGGACATGGTTTCCACACTGGGGGCCCGATGCCGCAGTTCATCCACGTTCCGGTTGTCCATCCCGATAATCCAGTCAAACTCAAAAAAGTCATCTGTACGTACCGGCCGGGAAATGGAATCCAACACATACCCCCGACGAGCGGCATGAGCCCGCATTCTCGGATCAGCCTGTTCCCCCTCATGATAGTCGATCAGTCCAGCCGAGTCAATCTGAAACTGCTCCTCATATCCCGCAGCCTTCACCAACTGTTTCATCACCGCCTCCGCAGAAGGCGAACGGCAGATATTGCCCAAACAGACAAACAGAATCCGTATCTTTTTATGCTTCATCATTCTATATACATGTTAGTCGGGCAAAAGTAATGAATATTTTTGATCCCCACCAAACTCAGCCCGTCCGCAAACAAACCGAACCTCTGCTGAAGAAAAACCTCTATCTTTGAAAATTCTATTGACATTGCCGATCAATCCAAAAAGAAAACATCCATGAAGAGAATTACATTGACCTATAGAACATTCCTACTTTGCCTGCTGGGAATGTTAAGTGCGTTCGGCCCCTTCGTGACCGACATGTATCTGCCGGCACTTCCTCAATTGCAGGCCTATTTTCAGACTGACGCCTCTCATGTCCAGCTCAGTCTTTCCACCAGCATGTTAGGACTGGCTGCCGGCCAAATCTTCTTTGGGCCTTTAAGTGACAAGTCGGGACGCAAACCCATCATCCTGGCCTCACTATGGCTGTTTATCGTCTCCACCATTGCCTGTATTTTCTCCCCCACCATTGAACAGTTCATCGTGTGGCGGTTACTACAAGGCATCGGCGGTGCCGGGGGCATCGTATTGAGCCGGAGCATTGCCACAGACTGTTATTGGGGAGCGAACCTGGCCAAAATGATGGCTTTCATTGGAGCCATTCATGGTATTGCGCCTGTTTCTGCACCAGTCTTGGGCGGTACCATGACAGACAGCTTGGGGTGGCGCGGTATCTTTACCTTTCTCCTTATCCTGGGCTTTGTACTCCTGCTTTGCAGCCATCGGATGCGTGAATCGCTGGCCCCGGAACATCGTTCGTCAAACGGTCTGTGGCGTACATTTACGACCATGGGCCAGATTCTCCATAACAAACGATTTGTCTATCTGCTTTTGCAATACGGATTTTGTGGTGGTATATTCTTCGCCTACATTGCTTCATCCCCCTTCATCATCCAACAACATTACGGCTTTTCAGCTTTCATCTACAGCCTGATCTTTGGAATGAATGCCGTCATTTTCGGATTAGGAGCCGCTGCCTCCATGAAATTCAAGAGTGCCCAACTATGTACACATGTAGGCAGTATCGGTGTAACTTGCAGTGCCACTCTGCTCCTGATCTCCTTAGGACTGGAGGTCCCGTTTGTGATCTTTGAAATAGCAGCTATCTTTCAACTATTCTGTATCGGACTCTGTTTCAGTAGTTCCGTAGCCTTGGCAATGAATGAAGAGCATGATCGTGCAGGGGCAGCATCCGCACTGGTAGGAGCCATTGTATTTGTTTTCGGTGGCATTGTCTCACCCTTGGTAGGCATGGGTAACATCCTTTTATCCACCGGACTGATTTTCCTGATATGCGCATTCTGCGCCCTCTTTTTCGATTTGAGATATAAAGCTGTTACAAGAAAAAAGTGAGGCTGTCCGGGCCTCACTTCTTTTTTATTTCTTCAACTTCTTCCGTTCGACAGGCGAAGGGAACTTGCGGAAATAGCGGTCCCGATCACAGACGATTTTACCATCCACATATTCCAATTCGGCAATCTGGATCGAAGCCCGACGATATTCCCACGTATCCTCCTCGACCTCCATTCCATTCATCTGGTAAGTTCGTCCCGGATGTGTAAAATAGAAAATGAAAGCGCGATCCTCAATGACTACCACATCACAATGACGCCCCTGGTCAAAATCATCCGGTCGGAGGCCCGGTTTGTCAAGGATAGAAGAATTATAGGTCCAATGGGTGGCATCCGCAGATTCATAGCAATGCAACCCCACATAACCCAGATTGCACTCATCAATGATATTCCAATATTTACCCTTCCAGTAGAATACTACCGGTCCTTCGTGCGGCACATCGTCAATCTCACATTCACCGGTCAGCTTCCAAGTCTTCAAATCGTTGCTAACACCGGTATAGGTCTTCGAGTCAGGGGACTTATACCACATTTTCCAAGTTCCGTCGGGCATTTGAAAAGCAGACGCATCAATACTTCCGTGCGTACCTTCAATCTCCTCGACCAGTTCCCAATTCATCAGGTCCTTGCTTTTGTAGAAGACCAACCGGCAGTCTCCGCCCCAAAAGGGATGCACACCGGGGATATAGGTCACCAACATGTAGTAAGTGCCTTGATACGAAAAGACATCAGGTGCCCAGAACGTACTTTGTCCCTGTTCCGGTTCAGGCAGATTAGCCGTCCCCACATAATACCAGTTACGACCGTTGTCTTTGGTGGCAGCAATACCCACCTTCGAACCATACACACAAGCCACTTCCTGCAAGTGAGGCACATTGGCACGACGTTGCGTATAGAACATCCACCATTCATTCCGTTCTGCATTCCATTCCAACGTCGGATCCGTCGGACCGTCATAGATCGGGCAACGGAACAAAGGCGCCGGAGCATGTTTCACATCAAAGGGCTGTTGTGCCCATAAAGTGGTGCCGACAAAGATCGTCAACCACATCAAAAATAACTTTTTCATACCTTTCACATTACTGTTATCTCAATTGGGTACAAAATTGGTTTTTCCTTACAGTCTGACGCTTACATTATCTCACGGTTTTGTTGGACAATCTTCCGAATTAAAATAAACAGGGTGAACAGTCCTTCAACGAACCGTTCACCCTACCCTGTCTTATATGCGTTCAATCAAGCAAACAATCAAAGCCACTGCTGCATGAAACCATCCATCTCAGCTGCATGTTCCTCCAAACTGCAAAGCAATTTGAACTGAGCCTTTGTACGGATCAGATTGTGCTTCGGGCTGTGGATCTTGTAATAGGTATCACCGTTGATGTAGTCTGTCAGGAAACGAACCGTCTGCATATAGGTCAACAGACGACCGCCATACGGAAGCAGACTGATTTCAAGCGGGGTCAGGAACGCCTTTGCCTTCTCCATGTAACCCCTTGTATAGGCCTTGAACACCTCCAGATTCACCTGTACACGATCCAGATTCTCATCATCTTCCGCACCTGTATTGGCTGCTGTACGGATAAAGTCACCGATATCGGAAAGGACAAAACCCGGCATCACCGTATCAAGGTCAATCACACAGAGCACCTTACCCGTTTCCGCATCGAACATCATGTTGTTCACCTTCGTATCACAATGATTCGTCCGTTTCGTCAACTTACCCTCACGATAGAGACGCTCTTGCACGCACATGGCCTCTGCGCGCTTCTCAATCTCGTCGATCAACTCCTTGACCTCTGCTACACGGCCCACCGGATCTGCGGCCACTGCCTCATGGAATTGCTGCAAACGGAACTCCATGTTATGGAAATTGGGAATCGTCTCACCCAATACACCCTCCGGGATGTCAGACAACATAGTCTGGAAATCACCGAATGCCTTGCCGGCCTCATAAGACAATTCAGGAGTCACCTCCTCATAGCTCTTGCTACGCGGGATGAACAGGCAGACACGCCAATAGCTGTCTCCATCAAAATAGTAGCGTTTTCCCTCTTTCGTCGGCAAGAAGGTCAATACCTTCCGATCAATATCCTCTTCTCCACGTTCTTCCAGTTTTTCCCGGATATGTGTCGTCACAATGTGAATATTCTCTTGCAACATCTCCACATTCGTGAAGATCAAATGATTGATTCGCTGCAATACATATTTGATTTCTCCTTTGTCGTTGGTCACTTTCAAGGTATCGTTGATGTGTCCATTGCCGAACGGCTCGGCAGAAACCACTTTCTCAGCCAACTGGAACTGATCCAGAATGTGCATCAATTGCTCTTTTGTCTTTTCCATGTATATTATCTGTATTAGTTACTTCACAAAGATACAATTTACTTGATAATTCCCAACTGACTCTTTTCGATAAAATCAATGACATGTTGGATTTCATCGCTCATCGGCACCTGGTCCTTGATCATCAAGAGAGCATCGAACAGACTTGTATTGCTTTGGTAAATAATCCGATAGGCATGAATCAGATGTTTGATGATCTTCTCCGACATCCCTTCGTGGGTCAGAATATAGGAGTTGACACCGTAATAGGTGGTCGGTTCCAGCGCGGCCACAATATAGGGCGGCACATCTTTCCGGAAACGACAACCGGTCTGTGTCATAGACCAACGGCCCACACGACAACCCTGGCTGACCAACACATTTCCACCGAAAATGACACAATCCTCAATCGTGCAATTGCCGGAAATTTTGCTCCCATATCCGAACACACATTTGTTGCCGACCTGCGTGTCGTGCGAGATATGTACCCCTTCATGCAGGAAATTGCCATTCCCGATAGCTGTACACCCTTCTGCGGACGAGGAGCGGTTGATCACCACGTTCTCCCGGATGACATTGTTATCCCCTATGACACAAAGCGTATCGCCTCCCTTATATTGAAAATCCTGCGGTTCAGCACCAATCACGGCCCCATTGAAAATCCGGTTCTGCCGCCCGACACGAGAACCACTCATGACACTGGCATAAGGCATAATCTCACACCCGTCACCAATTTCCACATTCTTGTCAATGTAAGCAAAAGGGTGTACCGTCACGCCCTCTCCCAATCGGGCACTCGGATCAATATATGCTAATGGACTAATCATACATTATAGATTTTAAAGTTATTCTCTTCCGCCACCCACGGCACTATATAAACTAATTACAGCCTGCATCTGTTGAACCTGATCGGCTACCTCTGTGAGCTGGGCACTCAACAGGCCTTGCTGGGCTGACAAAATCTCCAGATAACTGGCACTGCCTGACTGGAAGAGCGCCTTGGTGTAATCAACCGCCTTGGCCAACTGATCAATCTGCTCCCGATCGTGTGACAAACGGTTTCCGAAAGCCTCATAGAGATGCAACGCATTGCTGACCTCCTCCCCTGCCGACAAGATGGCCTGCTGGTAATTCATCTGGGCAATCTCCTCCTCTGCTTTGGAAACCTTCAAATTGGCGATCAATTTGCCGTTGTTGAAAATCGGCTGTGCCAACGAAGCCATTGCCTGGAACAGGAACTGACCCGGATTGGAGATGGCAATGCCTGACCCATTGGTCCAACCTCCCGTAGCCGAAAGAGTCACATTCGGATAGAAGGCAGAACGGGCCTGATTCGTCGTATAGTAAGCCTTCGCCAGATTCATCTCGGCAATCTTTACATCCGGACGATTCTCCAACAGTTGCAAAGGCACACCGGCATCCAACCGGTCCGGCATCACCTGTTGCGACAACGTACCTCTGTCAATGGACTGTGGTGTACGTGCCAGCAAGACAGACAAGGCGTTCTCCACTTCGGTCACCTGACTCTTCAGACTGATCAAAGAGGCTTGTACCTGATTGTAGGCGGCACGCATCTGTACAACGGCTGCCTCATTCGTCATTCCAGCCTCTTTCATAGCCGCCATCACACGCACATTCTCCTTGTAGATCTCGACCGTAGCCGTCGTAATCTCGACCTGCCTATCCAGCATCAACAGGGTGAAATAGGTGTTGGCAATGCCGCACACCAAACCGGAACGAACGGCCTGTTCTGCATATTGGCTCTGTAAATAAGCCGATTTCTGGCTACGGGCCACATTCAGCTGTTTGCCGAACAGATCCACCTGCCAACTGGCAACTGCCGGTGTAGAATAGGCTTTCACGTATCCCGACTCACCCAACTTCGTGATAGTACCCTGAGGGGCGAAATTGATGGAGGGCAAGAAGGAGAGTCGTGCAGAGGTCAGCATCACCTTGGCCTCCTCCACCCGAAGTGTAGCCGCCCGCATATCGACATTGTTGGCCAAGCCCTCGTCAATCAATGCCTGCAATTTGGGATCACGAAACAACTCCTGCCAAGGCAGGTGTGCGATCGTCGTCGTGTCGGAGATCATCGCAGCCCCTGTCAGAGGATCACGATAGAGATTGTCTGTCGTAATCTCATCCGGCCGGTCATACGCTTTGTAAATATGGCAGCTGCTCAGACAAGCAGCCGCACATACCATATATACTATCTTTCTTTTCTTCATCGTTCCTTATTTTGTATTAGCATACTGTTCAATCTCTGAATGCAAATCGCTATTATCCATATCATTCCATTCCATCGGCTTGATCTTCTCTTGCAGATACTGGAATGCCACGAAGAGTGCCGGCACAATAAAGATCTGGAAAATCATGCCGATCAACATACCGCCAATCGCTGATGTACCCAACGTACGGTTACCATGTGCACCGACACCAAAGGCAAACATCATCGGCAGCAAACCGACAATCATGGCCAAAGAGGTCATCAAGATAGGACGCAGACGGGCTGCTGCACCCAACACAGCCGCCCATGTGATACTCATACCCATCCGGCGACGATCCAGAGCAAACTCCACAATCAAGATCGCATTCTTCGCCAACAGACCCATCAACATGATCAACGCGATCTGCATATAGATGTCGTTAGACATGGATCCCAACACCATCTTCAACATCGGAATGCTGCTTAATGCTCCCATACCATTGACAAACAGGAAGCTGCCCAACAAACCGAACGGGATGGAAAGCAATACGGAAAGCGGAAGAATGTAGCTCTCGTACTGGGCACTCAGCAACAGATAGACGAAAATGAAACAGAGCATAAAGATAATGGCAGTCGTGCCACCGCTCGTTTCAGCCTCCTCACGCGCCATACCACCCAACTCATAACCGAACCCGGCAGGCAAATTCTGTTTGGCCACCTCAGCAATGGCTGCCAACGCCTGTCCGGATGTATAACCGGAAGCAGGAGCGACCATCACCTTGATAGAGGTATATAGGTTGAAACGGCTGATCACGTCCGGACCATAAACCTTCTTGATCTTCACAAACTGTGTGATAGGTGCCATTTCACCTCCACTCCGTACCTTAATGCTGTTCAGTGATTCCAGATTCTTCGTTGCTTCGGGATTCGCCTGGATCATGACACGATACATCTTACCGAAACTGTTGAAGTTGGAGGCATACAGACCTCCGAAATAACCCTGCATGGTGGAGAGAATATCACTCGGACTGATACCCGCCTTCTTACAAGCGGCTGCATCAATGTCCAGCATATACTGCGGGAAACGCGGATTGAAGGTGGTCTGTGCCGAATTGACTTCCGGACGCTCTCGCAAGGCTGCCATATACTCCTGTACCACCTGGTAGAAACGGTCCAAATCACCACCTGTACGGTCCTGCATGTTCAACTCAATATCACTTGACATGGAGAT
>JBJECC010000089.1:0-13685 GCA_051870655.1 Parabacteroides sp.
TAAGGCTGTATGCACTACATGACTGTCGCATCACTCGAAATGTCGGATGAACCATATAATTTGCATTCATTACACTCAATGAAGATACTATAATCTGCCAATCATTATCTTCTGAAATAGACAGAATAGTAGAGGCCGCTTCATAGAATGGCCTTCTGACTAACAACAGGTCAACCAAAACATTAGTATCCCAGAAGATTTTCATAAGCCTTTCCTTATTTTTCCCTCCTTAATTTCTTCCTTATAGTCAATTGACAGGTTTTCAGGACATACATATCCCATCTCAAGAGCTTTAACCCTTGGGGATATTCTATATTTCACTTCCTTTGAGGGTGAAGCTTCCTCCACAGTATTAGACGCATTGTTGTTCAATAGAGAAATAAAAAAATTCTCTACTAAAGTACTCACACTCATATTGTGCTTACGAGCGTATATCACTGCATCGTTATATATATTCTGACTTATGCTTATTGTATTCATAAATTCTTCTCATGTACTTCAGTTGGAAATACAACTATAACGGTTCTATCTATTCCGCTCTCAAAATTAGGGACTCTATTTGAATTAGCCAAATAATCAGCAAATTTTTGCTTTATCCCTACCTCTCATAATAGCAGGCATACCACTCCGCAAATTTCCGCAAGCCTTCCCTCAATGGCGTGGAGGGTTTGAAACCGAAATCTCGCTCTAAAGGGGTGGTGTCAGCGTATGTGATGGGGACATCACCTGCTTGCATCGGGACTAACTCCTTGTGCGCCTCGAAGTCATAGTCTTTGGGAAGGACTCCAGCACGAACGAGTTCCTCTTGCAGGATCTGCACGAAATCAAGCAGATTCTCTGGCTGGTTGTTACCTATATTATATATAGCGTAGGGGGCCTCTCCCAAACCCTCCCCTGAAGGGAAGGGCTTTTTGCTCCCCTCGCCTTCAGGAGAGGGGTCGGGGGTGAGGCTTGGTGCGTGCTGCATGACTCTTACAATTCCTTCCACAATGTCATCCACGTAGGTAAAGTCACGCTTGCAGTTGCCGTAGTTGAAGATCTTTATCGTTTCGCCCTTCACCAACTTTTCGGTAAAACCGAAGTAGGCCATATCGGGGCGACCGACGGGACCATAGACGGTGAAGAAGCGCAAGCCAGTCGATGGAATATTGTACAGCTTCGAGTAGGCATGGGCCATCAGTTCGTTGCTCTTCTTCGTGGCGGCATAGAGACTGACGGGATTATCCACCTTATCCTCTGTCGAATAAGGGATCTTCTTGTTGCTGCCATAGACGGAGGAGCTGCTGGCATAGACCAGATGTTCCACAGGATGGTGACGGCAAGCCTCCAGTATGTTATAGAAGCCGATGAGGTTGCTCTCGATATAACTATCAGGATTGGTGATGCTATAACGGACTCCCGCTTGGGCTGCGAGGTTTACCACCACATCAATCTTGTTCTCCGTGAAAACTTTCTCGATGAGGGTTTTGTCAGCTATATTGCCTTTGACAAACGTCCAATCCTTGGACAGACCTTCAATTTCTTTCAGCCGTTCCTGTTTGAGATGGACATCGTAGTAATCCGTGATGGAGTCGATGCCGAGGACATGGATGTGATTGAAAGTATTCAACAACCGCTTCACTAAATTGCTGCCGATAAAGCCGGCAGCTCCTGTGACCAGAATGGTCTTGCCGTTTAAATCTATATTATAAGGTAACATGGGATATGCATTTTTTCCATTTATACGTACTTGGCCATACTCTTTTCCTTGTACATTTCGGTGTCAAATATACATATTATTCTCCATCTCACCAAACACGCAAGTATTCTATTGTATGTGTTCGTCTCTTCGAGTCTCCTGTTCCTATTGCGGAGAGGGGATAGGAGATAAAAAAGCGGTAGGGATGTAGGCTGTGGCGACTAAACAGAGGCCTTCCAATTCGACGATGACCCGTTGCTGGCGGGCGGCACGGGCGACACGACCCTCTACACCCTTGAAGGAACCTCCGGTCACCCGGACACGATCACCGCTCTTAAAACTACACTGACCAGCCGTGACGACCCGTATGTCCTCATCACCGACACTCGTTGCACGGATGAAATTGTTCATGCTGCTTACCGATATTGTCAATGGAGGATTCTTTCCGAAAGAGTCTGAGATAAAATGATTGTAATAATAGCTCAAGATGCCTTCAGGATTGCAATCACCCACCAGTTCCTTCACCGTCTCCTCCCGGACATATACAAAAATGAAATTCGGCAGCAGCGGTTCGGTTACTTTCCTGCGCCTGTCATTGACCATCTTCATCACTTTATGCATGGGGTAATAATAGTCTATTTTCCGTTTGGAGAGATAGGCGATCGCTTTCTTTGATCTGGCGTAAGAGGCCCGCAATACGTACCATTTCTTCGTTGCGTCCTGAGCGTACTCTACCGACACCCCTGTTGGTGAGCTCTGAGCTTCGGGGATGACATTGGGGGCAAGCCCAATGTGGGGAGGTTTCTGTCCGCCTCCTCGGGGTGCAGCATTATTCAACGCGCTCATATCGGTCATTTTATGTCCGATCTATCAGGTATGGACATAAAAAAAGCGTGGATCGTCCTGTTGTCCGTTCCACGATCTGAGGCTCTCGCATTGCCCAATCCAGTTGAACAGACAACGTCAGAGCCCACGCCGATATGAACTATACACCTTCCCCTATGCAGACCTATACAGACCTCAGAAGTTGCACCCGAAAGGGTACAACCCTGGCTGACAAGACCTCCCGGAAGAGTGATATAAATCACACCCGGGGCATCTACCGTTGCTACGCTCAAGACTGGATTTCGAAATTTGCGAGATTTCAGATCGTCTCAAACACAGCGTCGAGTAAACGCCTTTCATATGTCTGAACTACTCTTGCCCACCCAATACCCGCTTTGTACCGCTTTGTCTGATAGAGACTCTGCCATACTCAGCACGGCGCAGGCTACCTTGCCTGTCGTCATGTCAGAACCCGTCCGACCCGGACAACGAAGGGACAAGGCTATGTAGTCCGGTGCAAAGATAGGAATAATATTTCACAACAAATACATCCTTATGGGGAAATAGTAGGATGCATCTTATCTCATTTTTCAGTTTTTGTTCTATTTTTGCATAAAAAATAATACATAATGATCGATGGAGAGATTCAGTACATTCATAGCGGACTTCAGTTCGTGGCTGTGGGCCTGGCCCATGATTATCCTGTTGCTTGGTACACACATTTTCCTTACTTTCCGGTTAAAGATTCCACAAAGAAAGGTGTTCAAGGGGATCCGGTTGTCTATCATCCGCGATGAGGGATCGAAAGGGGACGTGAGCCAGTTTGCTGCATTGGCCACCGCTCTGGCGGGTACGATCGGTACAGGCAACATCATCGGTGTGGCGACAGCTGTGACGATCGGCGGACCGGGCGCAGTGTTCTGGTGTTGGGTAACCGGTCTGTTCGGCATCGCCACCAAGTATGCCGAAGGGCTGTTGGCCATCAAGTTCCGTGTGAAAAAGGAGAATGGCGAGATGTTAGGAGGTCCCATGTATGCCTTGGAGAGGGGACTCCACATGAAATGGCTGGCGGTACTCTTCTGCATCTTCACCGCCATTGCGGCATTCGGTATCGGCAGCACCGTGCAGTCCAACTCCATCTCCATCATGCTGCAGGACATCTACGGGCTGTCTCCCCACCTGACAGGTGGGGTGCTGGCCGTGCTGGTGGCACTGGTGATTCTGTTCGGCGTAAAAGGGATTGCCAACGTCTGTGGCTGGCTGGTTCCCTTCATGGCGGTCTTCTACGTGGTGGGGTGCCTCTACATCCTCTATCTCAATGCAGACTATCTGGGCGAAACGGTCCGCCTCATCGGCAAGGCGGCCTTTACTCCCATGGCGGCCGGAGGCGGCTTTACCGGAGCGACCGTGATGATGGCGGCCCGCTACGGCATTGCCCGAGGACTTTTCTCCAACGAATCAGGATTGGGTTCAGCACCTATCATTGCCGCCGCTGCACAGACGCGCAACCCGGTACGCCAGGCATTGGTCTCCTCTACCGGAACCTTCTGGGACACGGTGGTGATCTGTGCCATTACGGGCCTTGTACTGGTCAGCAGCATTCTGGCCCATCCCGAGATTGACTATACCCAAGGAGCCTCCCTCACGAAGGCAGCCTTCAGCAAGATTCCCTACGTAGGGGATCTGGTGCTCAGTGTCGGCATTGTCACCTTTGCCTTCACCACCATTCTGGGCTGGACCTACTACTCCGGCAAGGCGGTGGAATATCTGGGCGGGCTCCGGTATCAGAAGACCTTTTTCGTGATCCATGTCATCATGGTGTATGTAGGTTCCGTCGTCAATATCTCCATCGTCTGGAACCTGGCCGACATCATGAACGGATTCATGGCCATCCCGAACCTGATTTCGCTGATCCTCTTATCGAAACTGGTGGCTGACGACACCGACAAGTATCTCTGGAGCGACCGGCTCGAAGAGGAGGGCGACTGACCTATACAGAAACATCATTTTTAAAACATACTAAATATGATCTTAGCATCGATTCAAGACTATCCGCGTTATGAAGGCCTGCACCCGCTGTTCAAGCAGGCTTTCGAGTTCCTTCAATCTACCGACTTCGACCAGCTGGAAGACGGCCGGATTGAACTGGAGGGTACCCGCCTCTATGCCAATGTCTGCACCTTAGTGGGCAAACCCAAAGAGGAGGCACTGCTGGAGACTCACCAGCAGTATATCGACATCCAAATGCCGCTGCTCGGCGTGGAGAAGATCGGCTTCAAACCGCTCTCCGAAGTGACGGAGACCTCGAAACCCTACAACGAGGCAGACGACATCACCTTCTATGCCGACCGCCCCTCCGCCTTCACCAAGATCCATCCGGGTCAGTTTGCCGTCTATTTCCCGGAGGATGCCCATGCGCCCGGCATTGGAAAGACAGGTATCCGGAAGGTCATTGTCAAAGTACGGATCGACTGATGCGCATGAAGTGGCTTTTTCTGCTGTTGGGTGTCTGGTTGTGCAGCTGTACCAGCCAGCCGAAGTCTGCCGACACGGTCCTGCACGTCACACTGCTGAGAGGCCCCTCTGCCCTCGTGTTTGCCCGGTGGATGGAGGAGCCCCCGACATTAGCGGGGAAACAGGTGGAAATCGAGCTGGTCGATTCGCCGGAACGGATGCAGGCCTCCCTCATCAAGGGGGAAAGCGACCTGGCCGTCCTGCCGATGATCAGTGCCGCCAATCTCTATAACAAAGGCATCGGCTACCGGTTAGTGGGCTGCCCGATCTGGGGGACGCTCTATTTAGTGGGTCGTCCGGGTAGTCTGCAACAGGCCTCTCCCACCGTCCACATCTTCGGTGCCGGCACCACACCCGACATTCTGACACGCCACTATCTGCAACAACAGGCCCTGACCTGTACCCCCAACTATACCCTTTCTACACCGGGCGAGATCGTCCAAGGGTTCCGGGCAGGGCGTGTGGAGGTGGCTGTCTTGAGCGAGCCCTTTGTTTCTTATGCCTTGCGTACGGAACCCCTCCAGCTATTGGGTGACCTGAACCGATTGGAGCCGGAGGGATCCGAAGCCTTCCCGCAAACAGCCATCCTGCTCCGTGACGGAGTACAACTGGAACGGACTACCCTGGACCGACTGCTGGAGGAGGCATGCCGCTACGTCAACCTCCATCCGCAAGCCGCCGTGGCAACGTTGGAAGAGCAGCAACTCTTCCCTCCCCACTGGTTAGATGCAGCCGGTGTGGAACGGTGCCGCATCCACTACCGCCCGGCCTCGGAAGCTGCTGAGGCCATCCGCCGGTTCCTGCAACTGATTTTGGACTATGAACCCCAGGCACTCGGTCAACAAATGCCTGACGATGACTTTTTCCGGTAACGAGCTATGAGAACGCATCTGATCACACTTTGCATCCTGCTGACGCTGTGGCAACTGGTCGCATGGCTGATCCATCAGCCGGCCCTGTGGCCTACGGTGGACCAGCTTCTCGTTTCGTTCTTGCAGCTCTGGGGTGATCCTTCGTTCTATCGTTCCCTGCTGGCTACCTGCGGCCGGGCTCTTCTCGGCCTCTGGCTATCACTGCTCCTGGCTGTCGGTACCGCCTGCATCAGTGCCAAGCATCCCGGTGTGCGGTGCTACATCCGCCCCTGGCTGACCCTGATGCGTTCTGTTCCCGTCATCTCCTTCATTCTCTTTGCCCTGATCTTCCTCGATCCGGAAAAGATCCCGTTGCTGGTGGCATTCCTCACCATGTTCCCCCTGCTTACCGAGAATCTGACGGAGGGGCTCCGGACCCTCTCACCCAACCACAAGCGGATGGCACGGCTGTTCCGCATCGGAGGGTGGGATCGCATGGCTTATCTCTATTATGCCCCCTTGCGTCCTTTCCTGTTCAGCGGGCTGGCCTCTGCCATGGGATTCGGCTGGCGTGCCATCATCATGGGCGAAGTGTTGGGACAGTGTGCCGAAGGAATCGGCGGACAGATGAAACGGGCACAGCTCTTCATCGACGTACCCCAACTGCTCAGCTGGACTCTCACAGCCCTCTTGCTCAGTTTTCTGACAGAGAAGGCGATAGCCTGGCTCTCCCGCCGGCGCATTCCTTTTCACTATGCGGCCCCTCGCCACCCCTTCCTTCCCCTTGCACCGGAGGAGATCGTGCTGGAAGCGGTGGGGTGTGACTACGGTATCCCGTCTTTCAGCCATCGCTTCTGTCCCCAAGGAAGCCAAGGCCGGATCTATGCCCTCTGTGCCCCGTCAGGTACCGGAAAGAGTACCCTCCTCGCCCTGCTCGACGGTACGCAACGCCCCACCAGCGGCACCCTCCGCATAGACCGTTCGCATGGCATCGCCTCCCTCTTCGAAGAGGCGGAACTGTTGCCCGATCTGACCGTGTCGGAGAATCTCCTGTTGCCCTTGAAACGATGCTACTCCCGCCCGGAGGCCATGGAACAGGCCGAACACTACCTCACAGCACTGCACATCGAAGCATTGGCCCACCGTTATCCGACAGAATTGAGTTACGGGGAACAACGACGTGTCGCCCTCGTCCGGGCCCTGCTCTTCCCCTCTCCCTTCCTCTTTTTGGACGAACCCTTCAAAGGGCTGGATCCCGCCTTGGCGGAAGAGGCCTCTGCACTCATCGCCGCCCAACGCGCATGCCGATCGGTCATCCTCATCACCGGCCACCAGCCCCAAACCTGTCAGCCACTGGCCGACGAAGTGATCCGGCTCCAGCCGTTCCCCGGTGTGTCCCGTAAATAACGGGGAAAAATCGGCTCTTCTTCGTAGGGATTCACTACCTTTGCCACATGAGACAAAATCAAGAAACAGAACAGACCACCTATTTTCAACTGATTGCCCGGACCACAGGGCTTTCAGCCAAACAAATAGGACAGACGATCGGGCTGCTGGAGGAGGGGGCTACGATTCCCTTCATCAGCCGCTACCGAAAAGAGGTGACCAGCAACCTGAATGAGGTGCAGATCGAGCAGATCAAACAGGAGTGGGAACGGTTGCAGGAGATCCAGCGCCGTAAACTGAGTATGCTCCACACCATCGAGGAGCAGGGCAAACTGACTCCGGAACTGCGACAGCGTATCGAAACCTCCTGGGACAGCACCGAGCTGGAAGACCTCTATCTCCCCTACAAGCCCAAACGGGTGACCCGTGCCGAACAGGCCCGCCGCAAAGGGTTACAACCGCTGGCCGACCGACTCTGGACCCAACGGGACAACGAGGTGGAAAAGTTGGCTGCCTCCTTCGTACAGGGGGATGTGCACTCCGTCGAAGAGGCACTGCAAGGGGCACGCGACATCCTGGCCGAGCGGATCAATGAGCAGGAGAAGGCCCGCAACCGCGTGCGCCACGGATTCCGGCAGACCGCCACCATCCAATCCAAAGTGATCAAAGGGAAAGAGACAGAGGGCATCAAATATCAGGACTATTTCGACCACTGCGAGCTGTTGAGCCGCTGTTCGTCGCACCGTCTGCTGGCCCTCCGACGAGGCGAGGCGGAAGGGATTCTACGTGTCAGCATCCAGCCCGATGCAGAGCAATGTCTGGAGGCACTGAAACGGCAATTCCTCAAAGGGAACCGGGACGCTTCCACCCAAGTGGAACTGGCGTTGGAGGATGCTTACAAACGGCTGCTCAAACCCTCCATCGAGACGGAGTTTGCCAATGCCAGCAAAGAGAAAGCGGACACCGAAGCCATCCGGATCTTCGCCGCAAACCTGCGGCAACTGCTGCTGGCTCCCCCCTTGGGGCAGCAACGTGTACTCGCCATCGACCCCGGATTCCGCACCGGCTGTAAAGTGGTCTGCCTGGATGAGCAGGGAAAGCTGTTGTACAACGAGACCATCTATCCCCATCCGCCCAAAGGGGAGGTCGCAAAATCCATGGACAAAATCTCGCGCCTGGTCTCTACCTATCGGGTGCAGGCCATTGCCATTGGTAACGGCACGGCCAGCCGGGAGACGGAACGCTTCATCTGCTCGATTCCGTTCAAAAGTGATATCCAGGTCTTCGTGGTCAGCGAAGACGGAGCCTCTGTCTATTCTGCCTCCAAGCTGGCCCGCGAGGAGTTCCCGCAGTTTGATGTCACGGTGCGTGGAGCGGTCAGCATCGGCCGGCGTCTCATGGACCCTTTGGCAGAACTGGTAAAGATCGACCCACAGAGTATCGGTGTCGGGCAGTATCAGCACGACGTGGACCAGAACGCCTTGAAAAAGAGCCTGGACCAGACCGTGGAGAGCTGTGTCAACCGCGTCGGAGTGAATGTGAACACCGCCAGCAAACAACTGCTGACCTACGTCTCCGGCCTGGGTCCGGCCTTGGCCCAGAACATCATCGACTACCGTACCCAACAGGGCCCTTTCAAAAGCCGCAAGGAGTTACTGAAAGTGCCGCGTATGGGAGAAAAGTCCTTCCAGCTGTCAGCCGGCTTCCTGCGCATTGCTAACGGAACCAACCCGTTGGACAATTCGGCTGTCCATCCGGAGCGGTATGCCCTGGTGGAGCAAATGGCCCGGGATCTGGGCTGCAACGTGGAAGAACTGGTCCGCAACAAGGCACTGAAACGACAGCTGACCCTGGAGCGTTACCTCTCCGACACCGTCGGCATGCCCACCTTGACAGACATCATGGAGGAACTGGACAAGCCGGGACGCGACCCCCGTTCCACGATCCAGGTCTTCAGTTTCGATCCGTCGCTCCATAGCATAGAGGATGTCAGGGAGGGACAGATCCTGCCCGGCATCATCAAAAACATCACCAACTTCGGCTGTTTTGTCGATATCGGTATCCACGAGAGCGGCCTGGTGCACATCTCCCAGCTGAGCGACCAGTACATCACCGACCCCAACCAGGTGGTCTCCCTCCACCAGCATGTGAAGGTCAAGGTGATCAACGTGGATTTGGTCCGCAAGCGGATCCAGTTAAGCATGAAAGGAATACAGCAAATATAAACATAAGCATGAAAGAGAAAATCAACAAAACGAATGTAGCCCGTCTGCTGGACAAGGCGAAGGTGCCCTACGAACTGGTCCCCTATGAGGTGGACGAGCAGGATCTGAGTGCCACGCATGTAGCGCAGCAACTGGGCGAAGACATCGAACAGGTGTTCAAGACGCTGGTGCTGCACGGCGAGAAGAGCGGC
This sequence comes from Parabacteroides sp., assembly GCA_051870655.1. Classification (GTDB taxonomy): domain Bacteria; phylum Bacteroidota; class Bacteroidia; order Bacteroidales; family Tannerellaceae; genus Parabacteroides. The sequence goes on from JBJECC010000089.1 coordinate 9,671, forward strand.
TATTTCGTGTGCGTCATTCCGGGTGACCATGAAGTGGACCTGAAGAAGGCGGCAAAAGTGTCGGGCAACAAGAAATGCGACATGATCCCGATGAAAGAGCTGTTGCCGTTGACCGGTTACATCCGGGGCGGTTGTTCCCCCATCGGCATGAAGAAGCATTTCCCCACCTACATTCACCAGACTTGCGAACAATTCGACCACATCTATGTGAGCGCCGGACAACGGGGATTGCAGATACGCATCGCTCCGGCAGACCTCATCCGGGAATCCCGTGCAGAAGTGGCCGATCTTACCCTATAAATTTTGAAACAAACGATGGAACAGGAAATCAAACTGAACGAACACAACAAGCAGGAGTATCCGCCCATGCACACGGCGGAACACATCTTGAACCAGACCATGGTACGGATGTTCGGCTGCCCACGCTCCAAGAACGCCCACATCGAACGGAAGAAGTCGAAGTGTGACTACCAGCTGGCGGAGGCTCCGACGGCCGGACAGATGGCAGAAATCGAACGACGTGTCAATGAGGTGATCGACCAACATCTGCCGGTCACCATCGAATTCATGCCGCGCGAAGAGGCAGCCCGGATCGTCGATCTGAGCAAACTGCCGGAAGAGGCCGGCGAGACACTCCGCATCGTGCGGGTGGGCGACTACGATGCCTGCGCCTGCATCGGGGCCCATGTCAACAACACCGCCGAGATAGGCCGTTTCAAACTGTTGACCTACGACTATGCGGAGGGACGGCTCCGTATGCGGTTCAAACTGGAAGAGAACAAATAACACATTAGTAATAACCATCAATCTAATAATGTAAAATGAAAGGAATTTGGATTTTCATGTTATGCTGGATCATCACCGGAGCGTGGGCTGCCAGCGAAAAGAGTTTCCACCTCAAGTCACCGGACGGACAGCTGGAAATCAACGTGACAGTGGGTGAAAAGATTGCCTACACCCTGACGCACAAAGGACAGGTGCTGTTAGACAAAAGTGAAGCGGCGCTCTGCCTGGACGATGCCAAGGGCACGGCATACGGTGTCAATTCGCACTTTGCCCGCAAACGCGAGCGGAAGGTTTCGGAGACCATCCCCTCCCCCTTCTACCGCTATCCCTCTTTCACGGCTGACTACAACGAGCTGACTCTCCAATTCAAGGAGCCGTTTGCCATCGTCTTCAGAGCCTACAATGAGGGAGCCGCCTACCGTTTCGAGACCTCGGCCAAAGATTCGCTGGTCATCCTGAATGAGGTGGCAGACTTCCGTTTCAACCAGGATTACAAGAGCTATATGGCCTATTCCACAGCCCGCGAAGGGGGTGACCCGTATGCCATGGCGTTCCAGAATCTCTACGAAAAGGCCACACTGAGCCAGCAGAGAACCGACAAGCCGGCCTTCCTGCCCATCACGATCGACTATGCCAACGGCCAGAAACTGACCCTGACAGAGTCTGACCTGGAGGGCTATCCGGGCATGTTTGTCCGCTCGCAGGGCAACCAGATGCGTATCCAAGGGGAGTTTGCCAAATACCCCTCTCGCCTGGAGTATCACCCGACCCGCCACATGGCACAGGTGAAGGGACGCCACGACTACATGGCCAAGACAGCGGGCAAACACAGTTTCCCCTGGCGCGTGATGGCCGTCACGGCACACGACACGGAGATGCCGGTCAACGACCTGGTCTATGCCTTGGCATCGCCCAACCGCATCGGTGACATCAGTTGGATCAAGACAGGACAGGTTGCCTGGGACTGGTGGAATGACTGGGGCATCTATGGTGTGGACTTCAAGGCCGGCATCAACACCCAGACCTACAAATATTACATCGACTTCGCCTCTGAGAACGGCATCCCCTTCATCGTGCTGGACGAGGGCTGGTACAATCCGAAATCGGGTGATATGCTGACCATCGTGCCGGAAGTGGACCTGGCCGAACTGGTCCGTTACGGAAAGGAGAAGCATGTCGAGCTGATGTTGTGGACCGTCTTCAACGTCCTCGACGAACAGTTAGAGGCAGCTTGCCAAAAATATGCCGAGATGGGTATCCGCGGTTTCAAGGTGGACTTCCTCGACCGTGATGACCAGACCGGTGTGGAAATGGTCTATCGCATCGCCGACGCCTGTGCACGCCACCACCTGACACTGGACCTGCACGGTATTTACAAGCCGACCGGTCTGAACCGTACCTACCCGAATGTCATCAACTTCGAGAGCGTCTTCGGCATGGAAGAGGTGAAATGGAGCAAGGTGGAGAAAGACATGATGCAGTATGACGTGGAAATGCCGTTCATCCGTATGATGGCCGGTCCGTTGGACTACACGCCGGGGGCCATGCGCAATGCGACCAAGCGTGACTTCAAGGATGTCTATTACAATCCGATGAGCCAGGGCACACGCTGCCACCAGATGGCTGTGTACATCGTGCACGACTCTCCGCTCACCATGTTGGCCGACAACCCGACTATCTATCGCCAGGAGCAGGAGTGCACGGATTTCCTGACCAGCATCCCGACCGTAGGCTTCGAGGAGACCCGTGTGTTGCAGGGTGAGTTAGGTTCGCACATCGTCACAGCCCGCCGCATCGGTGACCGCTGGATCGTTGGCGGACTGACCAACTGGACTCCGCGCGAGATTACGCTCGACTTCTCTTTCCTGGGTGAAGGGGATTATGAAGTGACCCTGTTCCAGGATGGCATCAACGCCGACAAACAGGCTGCCGACTACAAGAAGGTGACATTCCGCACCAATCGTCAGGGCAAACGGGTGATCACACTGGCACCGGGCGGCGGTTTCGCCATGTCTATCAAGAAGTAACATAAAAAAGAATGGCAAGTTTCCAGCCTTTCACAAGGATACGAAACTTGCCGTTCTTTTCATCATAACGTATTTAATAGATCAAATCCTAAGTGTTTAACTCTCTCAGACGATCACACTGCAAAGGTCGCCCTTTTCCTTGACCCGTCCCTTACATTATTCCCCGAATGAGTTGGACTTTCTTCTTATCAAGCCCCCAAAAGGGAGGATTCTCACGAACCCTCCCCGGCAATCGCAGGTTTAGTCAACGTTCAACTTACTTGTTTCAATGTGTGTGTATTTCAAAGTGCAAACCTGCGAGATCTATTTTACGTAAGGAGTTTACTTAGCCCACCACATTTTCTGACCCCATGCGTAATCGACGATATTCGCTGCAGTTGCCCGGTTGATGTATTTGGTCTTTGCCAACAGCGCCTTCGGGAACGTGTAGGTGACATAGGCTTCACGCAACTTCAGATAAGAACCGTCAAACACATACATCTCGCTGACGCCACCGCTCTCAAACCAAGTCTGGGCATCGGTCTCGATGGTGTTCTCCACCCACTTGCCACTGGCATCCTGCATCACGAACTTTGCCTCCTTCATAGAAATCCTGACGCCAGCCCATCAAGGCCTTCGGAGAGACATGACCGAGAATCTGGGATCCCTTGGTGCGGGACAGACCACGGGCACTCACCTTGATGGCACCCAGCTGATCGGCAGAAGCGGTGCCGGCCTCAATGTCGCTTTGCGTGATCCGGTCAAAACCGGTGCCCATCAGGGCTCCCCACTCCTCACCTACTTTCGCATAGGTTCCGATGCCCCAGGTCCAGCCCATGTTGTAGGTATCTACACCCGGATAGATTGAAAGCATATACCATCTCAAAATGATAATTTAAAAGTCGTAAACCATTCGGGATGATCCTATCATTTCAACGACAACCGGATCGTAGGTGCCGAACCGGGCTTATGGGTGATCTCCACATCCGTCTCGTAATCCCGTTGGTATCGGTTCGTGCCGGTTCGGAAATAGGTGAAGTCATCACTCCGGTATTTGACCTTGTAATATCCCATACAGCATTCCTTCCGCAGGAACAGTCGGTCACCGATGACGCAGATCTCATCGTCAGCATTCACCATGTGATTCATGAAGGGATAACAGGTCGCGTCACGTACGTTGCGCACGAACAGCATCTCCCCCTCCTGCAACAGTTCCACGAAAC
>JBJECC010000090.1:0-2519 GCA_051870655.1 Parabacteroides sp.
AGGAGCACTATAAGGCATCCCCTGCATTGGTGAAAGACTTCGTGGAGCGACTGGAGATAGAAGTGGACAAACACAAGTACTTAAACTTCCAACGTCTTGACCAAGTGAATGACGACATTGAGTTCTATGGTGTGCTCATCTTCGCTACTCCAGACATTCTGAGCGGACTGGTGTCATGGGCTTACTACGATAACTCTTCAGACGATGCAGTTTGCACTCCATGGGGCAGCGGTTGCTCAACCACCATACGACAGGTAATCATAGAAGAAGAGAACCTCGGTTCACGTTGCTTCATCGGACTCTTTGACCCATCTGTACGTCCAAGAGTACGGGCAAATGAGCTGATGTTTGGCATTCCCAAAAGCAGATTGGAGGAGATGGCATCGTTAATACGTGACACATGCCTCTTCAACGGAGCTGCATGGCCAAAGGTAAAAGAACGCATTAAGGATGGTTCGCCATCGGCTGCATCATATTATTGATGCTTTTGCTCGCAAATGCACTGATACGTTATTTCATCGGTCGCCATTCATCGAAGTTGACAACAATAAATACAGAAGAAATCTTTGCAGGACGCGTACCGGCACTGGCTGTCGAACGTTTGCGGATGGTGAATCCCCACGGGGCCACATGTGTAGTGGTGGCAAGGGCCGACCGGATGCAACCGGTGTGGTGTGTGTGCCACAAGGAAAGATAATCATATAAATGTGAACATGAACAAAAGAGAATACGCACAAGCCAATAGGGATTGGCTTATCAACAAGGCACAGGAAGAGGGCGTGATGCCTCTTCCGAAGGGCATCTATTATAAGGTGTTGGCGGAGGGCAAGGGTGACGGGAAGTATCCCACACCCCGAAGCATTGTCACGGCCCATTACACGGGTCGTACCATCGACGGCAAGCAGTTTGACAGCAGCCGTGGTGGTGTTCCGTTGGCAATCCGCCTTTGCGACCTCATTGAGGGTTGGATCATCGCGATGCAGCAGATGTGTGTGGGTGACAGATGGGAGGTCTATATCCCTGCCGAAATGGGGTATGGCAAGTTCTCCCAGCCGGGAATCCCCGGAGGCTCCACACTCATCTTCGAGATCGAATTGCTCGGTATCGTATGATCCGTATGGAGCGAAGGATATGCAGACAACATGTGAAAAGGATATAACAAATAAGATGAAAGAAATAATCCGTTTTCTGCGCGATCTGTCGTGCAATAACAACAAAGAGTGGTTTACCGCCAACAAACAACGGTATCAGGAGGTCCTGTCACGTTGGTATGGGTTTTGCGAAGAGCTGATTGCCGCTGTCGGGCAATATGATCCGGACATTGCTTGCCTGACCGTCAAGGACTGTACCTACCGTATCTATCGCGACACACGTTTCAGTCCGGACAAAACTCCTTACAAGACTCATTTCGGTGTGTTCTTGTCAAAAGGAGGCAAGAAATCGATGCATGCCGGTTACTATTTCCATGTAGGTACTGGGGCAGGAGAAGGCTATCCGCATGGCCACATGATGGCATCGGGAAACTATTGCTATGCCCCGCAGGTCATCCGGATGCTTCGCGAGGATATCAGCTTCGGATGGGAGGAGTTCAAACAGCATGTGCTGGATGCCGCCGATCCTTCGTTCAAGGTAGATATGGACGGTGCCCTGAAGCGTGTGCCCAAGGAATATCCTGCCGATGCACCTTATGCGGACTTTATGCGTCTGAAAAGTTACTCTTTGGTCACTGACTTGGACGATGAGTTCATTCTTCAGCCGGATCTCGTGAAACGTGTGGCAGCGCTTTTCAAGACCGTAAAGCCTTTCAACGACTATATCAACCGTGCGGTGGATTTCTCTTTGACGTCGTACGCATCACGCTCACAGAACCACCTGTCGGCAAACGCAAACAGTATGATGCCAACGGGGATGAATTGAAATACGGACGCATGGAAGGGGAACAATCATGAAGACAAAGATATTGATTACGGGTGGCAGCGGATTCTTGGGCAGTCGGTTGGCCTATGCGTTCAGGGAGAAGTATGACCTGTTGTTGCCATCTCACAGCGAACTGAACATCAGCCGTGAAGAGGCTGTCAAGGCATACATGGAGGAACACCGTCCGGAGGTAGTCATTCATTGTGCCGCACTCAGCAATACGTGGTATTGTGAGCAGCACCCGGAGGAGTCACACAGGGTGAATGTGCAGGGAACGGTACGGATCGCAAAGGCCTGCAAGCTGACCGGTGCCAGACTCCTGTTCATGTCCAGCGACCAGGTGTATAACGGTACGCCTATGCCCGGTGCATTGAAAGAGGAGGTGGCACTCCAACCGGTCAACATCTACGGCTGTCACAAGCTGGAGGCCGAACAAAGAGCCCAATGGAATCTGCCCGAATCGGTAGGGCTGCGGCTGACCTGGATGTACGATAGGCCCGACAGCCGCATGAAGCTGAACGGCAACATACTGGTCAACCTGCAAAAAGCATCTGATGAGGGTGCGACGATGAAAGCCGCTACACATGAGTTCCGTGGCGTCA
>JBJECC010000091.1:0-2492 GCA_051870655.1 Parabacteroides sp.
AGCCGCCGTTTTTCAAGGAGAAGGGAATCTCAGCAATGAGGTTCCCTTTTTTCGTATTATCAAAATCTTTCGTACCTTTGCGCCGTCATTTATAAATCATAGTTATGTCAGGATTATTTCCATCCAATCTGCCCTATAAAGTGGCAGATATGTCATTGGCTGAGTTTGGCCGAAAAGAGATTGAGATCTCCGAACACGAAATGCCGGGTCTGATGGCCCTGCGTAAGAAATATGCCGGTCAGAAACCGTTACAGGGTGCACGGATCACCGGATCACTCCACATGACGATCCAGACAGCTGTCTTGATTGAAACATTGGTGGCGTTGGGTGCAGATGTACGTTGGGCCAGCTGCAACATCTTCTCCACACAGGATCATGCCGCTGCTGCCATTGCCGCTACCGGTGTGCCGGTCTTTGCCTGGAAAGGTGAATCATTGGAAGAGTATTGGTGGTGTACAGAACAGGCCTTGCGGTTCCCGGACGGGAAGGGACCGAACCTGATTGTAGATGACGGAGGTGATGCCTCGTTACTGGTGCATAAGGGGTATCGGGCTGAAGAGGATCCGGAAAGCCTCCATTATACGCCGCACAACCACGAAGAACAGGTGGTGTTAGACACGTTGCGTCGGATTCTGGCAGAAGACAACCAGCGTTGGCATCGGACGGTAGCCGACATGAAGGGTGTCTCGGAAGAGACGACAACCGGTGTGCATCGTCTTTATCAGATGATGGAACGGGGCGAATTGCTGATCCCGGCCATCAATGTGAATGACTCGGTGACCAAATCCAAATTCGATAATCTCTATGGCTGTCGGGAATCCTTGGCAGACGGTATCAAACGGGCTACGGACGTGATGATTGCCGGCAAGGTGGTGGTCGTGGCCGGTTATGGTGATGTAGGAAAAGGGTGTTCTCACTCCATGCGCTCTTACGGAGCCCGTGTGTTGGTGACGGAAATCGACCCGATTTGCGCCTTGCAGGCCGCTATGGAGGGATTTGAGGTGACCACTATGGAAGAGGCCGTCAAGGAGGGCAATATCTTCGTGACGACGACAGGCGACTGTGACATCATCACGATCGAGCACATGCAGCAGATGAAGGATCAGGCGATCGTCTGCAACATCGGCCACTTCGATGACGAGATCCAGGTTGATAACTTGGTGAACTTCCCCGGCATCCGCCATCTCAACATCAAACCGCAGGTGGATAAATACACCTTCCCCGACGGACATTCGATCTTCCTCTTGGCAGAGGGCCGTTTGGTGAACTTGGGTTGTGCCACCGGCCATGCCTCATTTGTGATGAGTAACTCCTTCACCAATCAGGTGTTGGCCCAGATGGATCTGTGGCAGAAGCCCTATGAGATCGGCGTCTATCGTTTGCCGAAATACTTGGACGAGGAGGTGGCACGTCTCCACTTGGAGCGGATCGGTGTCAAACTCTCGAAGCTGACCCAGAAACAGGCAGACTATATCGGTGTGCCGGTGGAGGGCCCCTATAAGGCAGATCATTATCGCTATTAATTCAAACACGGAACAGAGATGCAGAGCGTTCGGCGGATAGCTATCCTTTCTCCTTTCTACCCCTATCGGGGAGGAATCGCCCAGTTCAGCGGGCGGCTCTATGCGGAGTTGTCCCGGCAGGGGTATGAGGTACAGGCGTTCAACTTTACCCGTTTGTATCCCGACCTGCTCTTTCCGGGCAAGACGCAATATGTAGAGGAGGGAGACCGCACCTTGGCGGTAGAGAGTGACCGGACGCTCGACAGCATCAATCCTCTTACCTATTTCCGGACGGTCACGGCAATCCGTCGTTTCCGTCCCGATCTTCTGATCATCAGCTATTGGATGCCCTTCTTCGTGCCGGCCTATGCTCACATTGCCAACCGGCTGAAACGGGATTGTCGGGTGGTGGCGTTGGTCCACAATGCCATCTCACACGAAGGGCGTTGGTTTGATCCGCTCCTGTTGAAACTCTTCTTCAACCAGTGTGACGGCTTTATCGTCTTGAGCGAGGCCGTCCGACAGACCCTGCAGGAGCTCTTTCCCAAGGCGACCTGTTTCCTCTCTCCCCATCCGCTCTATGACCATTTTGGCGAGACCCTGCCACGGGAAGAGGCGTGTCGTCGCTTGCAGCTCGATCCGGCACGCAAGACGCTGCTCTTCTTCGGTCTGATCCGTGACTACAAGGGATTGGATCTCTTGATAGAGGCAATGGATCGGTTGGACGACAGCTATCAGCTGTTGATAGCCGGCGAGTGTTATGGCAGCTTTGAGAAGTATGAGCAGTTGCGGGCCGCTTCCTCGGCACGTGACCGGATCTTTGTCCACAATCATTACATCAGCGATCAGGACATTCCCCTCTTTTTCTCCGCAGCCGATGCCTTGGTGTTGCCCTATCGGAGTGCCACCCAGAGCGGGGTTCTTTCGGTCGCTTACCATTACAACCTACCCGTTTTGGCAACCCCTGTAGGAGATTTCCCCAACAGCATC
>JBJECC010000092.1:0-2487 GCA_051870655.1 Parabacteroides sp.
TCAAAGCGGACCAGCGGATCAATGTGATGGAGCGGGAGACGATGCTGCCGTTGGTGGCGGCCATCAGCTATGTGGAGAACGGTTGCGAGCCGGACGAGCGGCTGATACAGGATGCGTGGAACCTGTTTAACTAAAAGTGTTTGCGGGGAGGGCATTTTATTCACGTTTCATTTGGTGATTTATGGAATAACGCCTATTTTTGGATGGCTTCACATCAGGGTTGAGGAGGCGACAAAAATAGACAAGATATGCGTATCATAGGTAATTTACTGTGGTGGCTCTTCGGTGGACTCGAAGCGGCCATCGGTTATTTCACGGGAAGCCTGGCCATGGCCATCACCCTCATCGGCATCCCGGTAGCATTGCAGACATTCAAGATCGGTCTGCTCTGCCTATGGCCTTTCGGGGCTGAGGTGAGGGACACGGACAGTCCCATGGGGTGCATCCGCATTCCGCTGAACATCCTTTGGATTATCTTTGGCGGTTTATGGGCCTGGCTGATGCACATTTTCTTTGGACTGCTGCTGACGATCACCATCATCGGCATTCCGTTTGCCAAACAGCATTTCAAGATGGCAGGGCTGGCACTTGCACCATTCGGGAAAGAGGTTGAACTCCATCTATAAAGGAACTTTATAAACACAAAAGATATAGACATGAGAAGTTTTGGACAAAAGCCTTGGATGCTTCCACAGCCGGTACTGATTATCGGCACATACGACAAGGATGGAAAGCCCAATGCGATGAATGCCGCATGGGGTGGACAATGGGATGCTAAGGAGATCATGATTGCCATGGGATCGCATGCCACGACAGGGAATCTCAACAATTGTCCCGAGTTTACGGTCGCGTTCGCCACACAACGTACACAGGTGGCTGCGGACTTCGTGGGGATAGTCAGTGCGAAAAACGATCCTGACAAGATGGAGAAGGCAGGCTGGAAATCGGTTCCGTCTGCACATGTGCATGCACCCGTGTTTACCGATTTCCCCATGACGTTGGAATGCCGGATCAAGGAGAAGATAGGAGAGTCGGCAGAGGGTTACAACATCGTGGCAGAGATTGTGAACATCCTGGTGGATGAAAACTACTTGGCAGCAGATGGCAAGCCGGATGTGGAGAAGATGCAGCTCATTACGTTTGACCCTGTGCATCTGGGTTATATAGCCTTGGGTGAGCGTGTGGGAAACGCCTTTGCGGATGGCAAACAGTTGAAATAAGGTGAGGATGAAAGGATAGGAATCACCCTATAAAAAAAGGAGATAGAATGATGAAAAAGATATGGACCATCGTGGCAGGTCTGTTCATGCTGACAGCCTGCGCACAGAAGACACAAGTGGGGATTGCCGACCATGAACCGACGACCATCACATGGATAGAGGACAAGCCCGGGCCCTCCTTACAGCCGCACACCTTATATCCCGATGTGCCGGATTCGTTGTGGAATGCCCTCGGACTGCAAGAGGGTGTGCCGTCAGGAATGAATTGCTTCCTGCTCCGGACGGAGGGAAAGCGGATCTTGCTTGATGCAGGGCTGGGCGCTCCCTTCAGCCAGCTCGTTCCGAAATTGAAAGAACTGGGTGTGGAACCCGAAGAATTGGAACTGATTTATCTCACGCATCTCCATCCCGACCATATCGGAGGGTTGCTGAAAGAGGGGGCCGTGGCTTTCCCCAAGGCCGAAGTGTATGTCAACCGTGTGGAGGCAGAGGCCTGGCTTGCGATGGAGGGCGACAGAAGCCGGCAGGCAAAGGGGGTGCTCGAAGCCTATAAGGAGCATCTGCATCTCTTTGAGGCTGGCGACACACTCATCGGAGGGGTGAAGACCCTTGCAGCCTACGGCCATACTCCCGGACATACCGTGTTCCAAAAGGACAGCATCCTGGTCATTGCCGACCTGATCCATGGCGCGGCACTCCAACTGGAACATCCCGAATACTGTCCCTCCTATGACATGGATGCCGATGCGGCACGAGAATCCCGTCTCCGCCTGCTGGACTATGCAAAGGAGCACCATCTTATCATGTACGGCATGCATCTGCCCGCTCCCGGATTCATCAAATAAAAACGGAGTGGCGGATGCATAGACGCATAGAGGAAGAGAAGGCGGTAGTGGAACAGATGATACGTCTCTATTGCCGGAGGAAAGAGGGCAACCGTTCGCTTTGCCCCCAATGTCAGGAGCTGTTGGACTACGCCCACAGCCGGCTGGGCCGCTGCCGGTTTGGCAGCCAAAAGCCGACCTGCAAGAAATGTCCCATCCATTGCTACCGGCCGGAAATGAAGGAGCGTGTCAAGGCCGTCATGCGATGGTCCGGACCGAGAATGATTCTGTACCATCCTGTCGCAGCCGTCAAACATCTTTTGCGGGAGCTGAGATAAGAGGACGGGCATGTCATTACACAAGTGAAAATGGATAGAAATATGATTACAATAGGGATATTCAGTTAATGGCTAATTGATTATTTGCCAGAGTCATAGATATTT
>JBJECC010000093.1:0-13485 GCA_051870655.1 Parabacteroides sp.
CCTAAAATCCGCAAGCAATCTCAATGGCAATCTCAATTGCAGTAAAGAGCTTGAACACTATGCATCATGATAGTATGAGCGTGAATTTTGTCCGATTTGTGCATACCTTCCCCTTACCCCACAATGCGACTTGAGGCAATACGCAGATTAAAACCATAAGGAACGGACTTTATCCGAATCCAGTTTTGAAAGGTCTTGCATAAGCCCGGTTTTCAGTATAGATATTCAGCACGTATTGCCTTGCTGTCATGATCCACTTGGCAGGTACGGAGATGAAGCTGAAGACAAAAGCCTTTATGCGACTCGTTTCCTTGAGCCCGAAAGCCTTGGTGTCAAGCTTGCTAATGATGGTCTTATAGAAATTGTGTATCAATGCCGTAAGCAGAAGGAATACAGTGTTCTCTGACATGAACGACTTGGGGAGCCTGTTCCAGCCGAATCCGTTGTTCATATCATCGAATATACGCTCTTTGCCCCCACGCTTGTTGTAAAATTCGACGATGTCTCTTGTTGATGAGTCATAATCGTTGGTAAGAATGGATCTGTAGGTGTATTCACCTTCCCACAAGTCAAGCTCTCCATCCATGCGCTTTTGTCTCTGAATGACAAGACGATAGCACTTGCCTTCCCATTTCTCAACAAGAATGGAATTGAGTTCAAACTGGATGCCGTTGATTTCCTCCGTCTTCCATCCCCTCAGTGAAAACAAGTCATCGTAGAGCGAACTGCATCTGTTGGCGCGGATGTAGAAGTGCGTGCAATGCTTCTCTATCTCACTGACAATTTCCTTCGAGCACGAACCACAGTCGGCTCTGAAGCGATTCACACGGATGCTGTTGGCTTCCAGTAGGGCAAAGAATCTCTTGTGGGTCTCAGCCTGATAAAAGCGCACATTTGTGTTGCCATCGCTGTTCTCGACATAGACAATCATGTCACCGATGACATATACGCCAGGTCTGTAGCCGAGGAACTTCTTGTATGTCGGTTTTGCATCATACTTCTCTGTTTCAAGGAACTGATGGTCGAAATCAACATCGTAGGTTTCCACCTCATTCAGTTCACCAGTGGAAACCAAGGCTTTTATAAGCAAGGCGTTGAGCTTGTCTGCCGTATTGAAATCATAGGTCTTGCCCTTATCGGAAGTATATGAGATGTTTTCCTGTGTCAGTTCCTTGATGGCTCTGAGGATGGTATCAGAGCTGCATGTGCGCAAGGTCGGATGATACGAGAGATGGCGCATCAGTTGTGACGTTACATCTTCCACGCATGAGCCGCCACAGAAATAAACGCTCATCAGCGAACGGACTATCTCGCTGAACTGATATCCGAAGATACTGCTGCATCTCTGACCCAGTGTTGAGTCGATAACGGGTGAAAGCATGGAGTCAAATTTCTCCATGATTGAAAAAATTCCTCCAAAAGGTGTGAGTTTCTCAGATTTAATTTGTATTTTTGCCATGTCATATTAGAGTTTTGCTTGTTTTCTTTTTGCAACACTAAGATAAGTGAAAATTCTGACATGGCAAAATCCTGGGCAACTTTTTGTTGCTCAGGAACTTATAAATAAAGTTAAATTATAGTGTTGCGGAATTAAGGTCCTACAAAAATAGTTTCACTTTTTCGGGGAAAATATGTAACGTAAAGGAGGATTCTCCCGTCTTATAAGTAAACAGCCGACTGAAACGGGCGAGGCCAACCTGCTAAGTCATCTAAAAAACAAGAATCAAATGATACGGAAAATAGTCTTGGGAGCTATGCTGCTGGTCGGCATGGCAGTGGGAGCTGTTGCTCAGAATTTAGTGATCAAAGGTAGTGTTCGTGAGGCGGATAGACAAACGAAGGTGGAGTTTGCCAACGTGGTGTTGCAAACGATGGACTCTACGTTTGTGGCTGGCGCAACGACTGATGCACAGGGAAATTTCAGCTTGGGGAAACTGAGCAAGGGGAATTATCGCTTGGTGGTCTCCTGCATCGGCTATCAACCGGCGACGATTGACTTGAAAGGGTTTGAACGCACGACAGCCTTGGGGGAGATCCTGCTCAGCGAAGAGGCGACAGCCTTGGAAGGGGTGACGGTCAGCGGCTCCGCACAAACCACCCGTTCAGACCGAAAGTTAGTTTTCCCTTCGGAACGGCAGGTGAAGGCCTCTCGCAATGGGGTGGATCTGCTGCAACAGCTGATGCTACCCCGCTTGCAGGTGGATCCATTGAACAACACCATCAAGTTGGCGGGGAATGGTACCGTACAGCTACGCATCAATGGCGTAAAGGTGGAACAGCAGGAGATCCAGGCCTTGCAGCCGGCAGACATCATCCGCATTGAGTATCATGACGATCCGAGCCTGCGCTATGGCGATGTGGATGCAGTACTCGATTACATCGTACACCGGCCGGAGACAGGTGGTGGCTTCGGATTGGACTCCCAGCAGAGTGTCAATCGGATGTGGGGCACACATAACGTTCAAGCCAAGGTGAACCATAAACGGTCGGAGTGGAATGCCAGTTATCGTTTTGGTCCCCGTGATTTCTATGGCTCCTATCGGGACAATCGGGAACATTTCGAGTTGGCTGACGGACGTACAATCGATCGCATCGAAGAGGGCGTGCCCAGCCATCTGGAGCTTTATATGCACAATGCGCACTTGACCTATAACTACCAAGAGGCTGAGAAGCAGTTCTTCAACGCCACCCTGCGCTATTGGGGGAACCGTATGCCACACGATGACTATCGAGGCATCTTGCGCAACAGTGCCGACCCGACCGATTATGTTTATATGACCGACTTGACCCCTGAGACCTATCATTCGCCCGCCTTGGATCTCTACTACCAGCGTACCCTGCCGAATGAGCAACTGTTGGTCTTCAATGTGGTAGGTACCTATATCGGTTCAGACAGCCGACGCACTTATCAGGAGCAGCGAGGAGATCTGTTGCTGACGGACATCCACAACCGGGTGGAGGGTCGGAAATACTCGCTGATTGGCGAAGCGATCTATGAGAAGGCATTTACCAACGGGCTGCGCCTCAGCGCAGGACTGAACCACACACACTCTTTTTCCGATAACACCTATCGCAACGGACACACCTATCAGACCCATCTGACACAGATGAGCAGTTCGGCATACGGCGAGCTGAAGGGCAGACTGAACAAGCTGGATTATACAGTCGGTCTCTCCCTGCTCCGGACAGCCTATGACCAGCGGGACGGATTGTCCGAGACCAAATACAACCTCAACTCCCGTCTCACGCTCTTCTATCACCTGCCCGGTGAACAGACGCTTCGTTTCCAAGGACGCATCCGCAGCAATGCCCCTTCATTGAGCCAGTTGAGTGCCGTAGAGCAGGCGATCGACTCCATCCAGATCCAGCGAGGCAATCCCGATCTGCATTATTATATCGACTATCGGACCCAGCTGAATTACACGCTACAGAAAGGACTCTTCTATGTGGATCTGTTGGGGATTTACCAGTATCAGCCGAAGGCGATCATGGACGAGAAGTATCAGGAGGGCAACCGCATCGTGCAGACGTGGGACAACCAGAAAAGTGCACAGGGGATTTTCTCGACAGCCACCCTACGGGTCGGTCCGATCAGGGATCTATTGCAGTTCTCCTTCACGGGAGGCGTGCGCCATTTCATCAGCCGAGGCAACACCTATACGCATCGCTACACAAACTGGTGGTATTCAGGGGATCTTTCGCTGACCTGGAAGCGGTTCTCTTTTATGTACAGCATATCAAGCAACGTGAACAGCTTCTGGGGTGAGACCATGAGCGGTGGCGAGAACTTCCAATATGCCCAGTTGAGCTATCGGGTCAAGCAGGTAACCTTGGGTCTCTTCACCATCAATCCCTTTATGAACAACTGGAAACAGGAGACGGAGAACTGGAACCGTTTCGCCTCCTATCACCGCACCAGCCACATCAAGGAGAGCTCTAACGTGATCGGTCTCTCGCTGAGCTACAACTTCTCGTTCGGCCGCTCCTTCAAGTCCGCCCAAAAGAGGGTGAACAACTCCGATAGCGATTCGGGTGTTAGGAATGCGGGGAAATAGTTTTACATGTTGTTTCTTCGCGAGGAAAATTCTGCAACCTCGCGAAGAAACAAATAAGACTTACAGGTCACTAATGACCGAAAAACACTCAGTGATCCCTCTCAAACCATCGAGAAAAGACAGGATCCGTAATGTAGAACTTGCGTCCGTTCATCTCTACCAAATCCTTTTCGACCAGAGCCGTTTTGAGACGTGAGATGTTGGAAACACTCCCCAAGTCGAATGCCTCTCTAATTTCTGTATCACCGAAGTTGTCGTGATTGCCGGCAATGATACACCGCAGGAAATTCATCTGGTAGGCCGTCAACGGTTCTATCTGCTGCATAAAAAGCTGTTCCTGGCTGTTCAATAAATTATCGATACCCATTTTCAGATGCCTTTCTTCCACACGCTCACCCTCATCAATCAGTGAAAAGATGATCCACGACAGCTGCTGCACGTATGATGAATGATTTTCTACCGCAGTACAGATGCTTGCAGCAAGGTCTTCCGATATTTCACGATGACGGTCAGCAAAATGAGACACAATATATTCTGTCCACTTTTCAGTCGGGATCTTTCCAAGCAACTTGAAATCTCCAAATTGGTACAGAGGCATATTCCTTTTCTGGAACACATTCATCATCGTATGTTTTTTACTGCCGAAGAGACAGTATGACACCATTTTCTGATGCTGCCAGACAGAACGCAATCTTTTTTGAATGCTCAGACTATCCAGCATCTCTCCAATCTGCTGGAACTCATCTATGCAAACCACGATTCGCTTTCCTTTACGTTCTGCAATCGTTTCGACGAGTTGAAGAATTTCCTCCGGAGTGTGGGTTTTCGGACTAATACCGAGACTCAGTGCAAATTCCGAGTTCGGCTCAGGCGAGACACTCACCTTTGGGGTCAGTCTTGCGAGAAAGTCCCTCGCATTTTCCATCCATAATTCAGCTCTGGAGGCAGTCTGTTTCAAGACAGCTTCGGCAAGCGTATTATAGAATTCATATTCAGTCTTACACTTGAAAATATCGATAAATACCGTGATGACCTTCTCCTTGTCCACTTCTTTACAGACCCTCTTCACCAACGAGGTCTTTCCCCATCGTCTGGGTGAGATCAAGATGGTATTAATCCCCTCTTCGAAGTTCATCCGCAACTGTCTGATTTCCTCTTCCCTTCCTATGAAGTTATAGTCAGACACAGAAACTCCAAACACGAAACTCTGGTTGTTATTTTCAGTCTTTCCCATAAATGTATGCCCCCAATTAGTTGAAAACTAATGTAAATATAGTCAGAACACACAAAATACACAATCTTGTGTTACACAACCCTGTGTATTTTGTGTGTTTTTAACGGAAGACACAATCTGAAAGTTCCGTTCTAGTTCATTGTTCAACTATTTGCAAGTTTCAGGATTGACAAAGGAGCAACTCTATCAACAACTTCTCAATTTCCTTATCCGCATGTTGTATCACTTCTCTCATGGATAGATCTTGTAAAGCGAGCAGGGATTGATTGTCGAACTGCCGGAAAGCCACAGCAGCCACCTTTAACTTCTCAGCCAATGGCAACGCCTTGGCTCGTGTACCCTCATACTCGAATGGCAACACGACAACTACGGATAAATCCAACTGATATTTCTGGAACAATGGTATAATCTTTTCCACACTGCCATTACCAGTATTTCCACCTAACATTACCAAGAGGATGATAGTTCTCCCTGTTTGTCACAATGCCTGCAATCTCACTTCAGGCAATTCCTTATGCCACTCTTGATGATCCAACGAATCAATGTCCATCCGCATAAACAAACCAAGCGAGCGTCACATTGTCTTCATCCTCTTGCTGAAACTGGCGATTTCGTATCTTAGGACAAAGCAAAAAAAAACGCTTCTTATGTATCCGTCCAGCGATTTCTCCCGCCAGACTTTACAAAAGTACGTTTTCTTTTGAACAATGTAACGCTCTGGAGAATATTCTTTTTTCAAAAGTATATCTTTTTTATATACCGTGTATGTATCAAGGATGAAAAAAGCTCCCACAAGTGGATCTTTCAATCTTAACCTGTGGGAGCTTTTCTACAACTCTATGCACCATGCTGTTCTCGCTCTTTAGGATAACGAATAGTTTTGACAACCATCCGTGATCATTTCCTTGAAGAACAATCTATATCCTGCATTTTAAATAAAAGGGCCGTGATTAATTGGAATGATTTATAGACTTATCACAAGGTTTTTATCTAATTGTCCTTATATTTGCAGCTTAGAACAATATAAACAAGTGAGCGATGAAGAGAATACTTATACCGCTATGCCTTGTTCTGGGAAGTCATTTAGCCCATGGGCAAAGAACTTATCAATTCCAATCCTCAGACCGGTTGTTTGTCGAGGGGAAAGAATTGTTCGGTTTGAAGAATTATGCCGGCTGTATTGACAAGCTGGAAGCATACAAGAAACAGGCAACTGATGCCGATCTGATCCAGGAGGCCGATTATATGCTGGTCTGTTCTGCTTACGAACAGGGCAGGCCGAATGCAGCCGAGTTATTGAAAGAGTATCTGGAGCTGTACCCTGCCACACGCCATGCAGATGAGATCGCTTTTCAGATCGCATCGGTTCATTTCAGCCGTGGCGAATATGAGAAGGCCATCCACTGGTTCGGTCAGTCCAATGTAGATCTGTTGTCCGTAGAGCAGCAGGAAGCATACAGCTACCGGCTGGCCTATTCCTTGTTGCAAACGGGAGAGCTGGACCGTGCCCGAAGCTATTTCGCCCGGATTCAGGAAATCGGGACACACTATCGTGACGCTTCGGCCTATTACGTGGCCTACATCGACTATGCCAAAGGAGAATACGACCAGGCCTTGGTGGAGTTTTCCAATCTGAAAAAGATTCCGGCGTTCCACGAGTCTTCACAATATTACATGGCTCAGATCTATTTCCTGCAGAATAAATATGACAAGGTGATCAAGGAGGGGGAAGCGTTGCTGAATGCCTATCCGGAGAGCAGCAACAACGCAGAGATCAACCGTATAGTCGGTAACTCCTATTATCACCAAGGGAACGAGACAAAGGCCATCCGCCATCTGGCCGATTACCTGAGCCAGACAGAGGCTCCGTTGCGTGGCGACCAATATATTCTGGGTGTCTGCCAGTTCAACCAGGGAGACTACAACAAGGCGGTCAACAGCTTCGGCCGTGTGGTGCGTGAGGCAGATGAGTTGTCACAAAACGCCTATCTCTATTTGGGACAGAGCTATCTGAAACTGAAAGACAAGAACAATGCCCGTATGGCTTTTGAGTCGGCAGCCACAGCCACGTACGACCGTCAGGTGCAGGAGGTGGCGCTTTACAACTATGGTCTGTTGATCCATGAGACCAATTTTACCGGTTTCGGCGAGTCGGTGGCGATCTTCGAAGATTTCCTGAACGATTTCCCCAATTCCAAATATGCCGACAAAGTCAATGACTACCTGGTGGAGACCTATCTGACCACCCAAAACTACGAGGCGGCCCTCAACTCCATCAACAAGATCAAGCAGCCGAGCCAGAAGATCATGCAGGCCAAGCAGAACATCCTCTTCCAATTGGGTACACAGGCTTTTGCCAACGTGAAGATGGAAGAGGCAATCCAGCTTTTCTCTCAGTCCATTGCACTGGGCAGCTACGATGAAAAGGCCCGTAGCGAGGCGTACTTCTGGCGGGGTGAATCCTACTACCGTCTGGGCGAATATGAGACCTCCATTGCGGACTATAAAACCTATCTGAGCAATACGCGCCAGCGCAACACCGATATGTATGCACTGGCCCACTACGATCTGGGATACAGCTACTTCAAGCTGAAAGACTACAATGCAGCCATGGATCGTTTCCGCCAGTATGTGGATCTGGAGCAGAATCAGCAGGCCGCTTCGTTGGCGGACGCCTACAACCGCATCGGTGACTGTTTCTTCCACAACCGCCAATTTGCCTCGGCGGAAGAGAGCTATGCCTATGCAGCCCAGTTGCAGCCTTCAGCTGGAGACTACTCTCTGTATCAAAAGGGATTCGTCTTGGGCTTGCAGAAAGATTATCAAGGAAAGATCTCGACGATGGATCGGTTGATCCGCAACTATCCCGAGTCGCAATATGTGGATGACGCCCTGTTTGAGAAGGGACGTGCCTATGTCATGCTCGACAACAACAGTGGAGCCGCACAAGCCTTTGAACAGCTGACAAGCCAGTTCCCGCAGAGCAGCCTGGCCCGCAAGGCCGGTATCCAGTTGGGTCTGATCTACTTCAATGACAACCAGCCGGAAAAATCAATTGCCGCTTATAAGGCAGTAATCGACAATGCCCCCGGTAGCGAGGAGGCCAAAGTGGCTTTGCAGGACCTGAAGTCGGTCTATGTAGATCTGAACAACGTGAGTGCCTATGCCAACTATGTGAACTCGTTGGGCGGCAACATCCATTTAGAGGTGGGCGAGCAGGATTCGCTGACCTACATTGCCGCAGAGAAGCTCTTTATGAAGGGTGACAATGAAGGGGCACGCCGCAGCCTGACGAACTATTTGCAGAACTATCCGACCGGGGCTTTCAGTACCAACGCACATTTCTACTTGGCTACCATTGCTTTCGGAAAGAAGGCGTATGAAGAGGCCCTGCCGCACTATACGGCTGTGACGGATGCAGGCGACCCGAAGTTCCTGGAAGAGGCTGTAGCCCGTACAGCCGAGATCCGCTATTTGCAACAGGATTATGCAGCCGCCTTGGAGCAGTTCAAACGCCTGCAGGTAGTGGCTGAGAATCCGGACAACAAGGAGGCAGCCCGTCTGGGTGTGATGCGTTGTGCCTTGCAGACCGGCCAGCAGCAGGAGGCCTTGATTGCGGCCAACGAGTTGCTGAAGCTGTCCAAACTCTCTCCCGAAGTAGAGGCAGAGGCACGTTATGTGCGGGCCAAGGCCAATCTGGAAATGAAACAGACGAAAGAGGCGGTGGCAGATCTGAAGGTATTGAGCAAAGACACCCGTACGGCACAGGGAGCAGAGGCCAAATATCTGCTGGCACAATACTATTACGATCAGAAGGATGACAAGAATGCGTTGAGTGTGTTGGAAGATTTTGCCAAGAACGGCACACCGCATCAGTATTGGCTGGCGCGCGGCTTCATTCTCTGGGCAGACATCTACATCCGTCAAGGGGATGACGTACAGGCACGTGTGTATCTGAACAGCCTGCAGAATAACTACAAAGGCGATGATGACATTGCCCGTATGATTGAAAACCGATTGGCTAAATTAACGAAATGAGGAAACGATGATGAAGACAATCTATCAGATAAGAGCTTTATGCCTGTTGGCTTTTTTAGGCACGACCTTGGCGGCCAACGCGCAAGAAGATGAAAAGAAAAAGACGTTGAACCGGGAAATGACGTTGGAACGTGAATATGACCCGACGGTACAGGATGCCAGCAAAGTGAACACATTGCCGGAGGTAAAAGAGCCGGAGGTACATAAGATCCCGGTGGATTATGCTGACTTCACCGTTCCTACGGAACCGCAGAAGGAGATCAGCCTGTTGCCTTCGGGAAACGTGATGACAGAGATCGCCTACAACAAGCGACGGGGTTATTTCAATTTCGGAGGGGGCACCCATCTCAATCTGAACGGAGATCTGGGCTATCACATTCTCAGTACGGATGTGGATCAGCTGAGTCTTTCCGTCTCACACCGTTCGACCAACGGCAATGTGAAATATCTGCAGAATGAGGAGAAGGTGAAAGCCAAACTCAACGACAATCTGGGAGGTATCCGTTATGCACATACGTTCAACAAGGCGATCCTGAACCTGGGTGTCCATTACGGCTATTCGGCCTTCAACTACTACGGCTGGCCGATCAACCTATCCTCCGAGGCACCCCAGGAGAGCATTATCGAACAGGCGGACCGGGAGACCAATCAGGTGAACCAGACCATTGCAGCCGCCATCGGTGTGGAGTCGAAAGAGGGGGCTGACTTGGGGTATCTGCTGGACGTGGGATTGATCAATTTCTCTCACAAATATGGCATATCCAGCGAGACAGACGGCCCGAAAGAGACCACCGTCGAGGCGAAGTTTGGCATAAACAAGGGCTTCAACGGCAATATGCGTGTCGGAGTGGACGGTCTGGTGGAATACTTCAACTATAGCCTACCGCAGGAAAAGACATTGTCCGACGGCAGCAAATACAGTTGCGAATTCGAGAATCATGCAGAAGTCACCTTGTCACCTTATTATAAGGTAGAGGGTGAGAGCTGGCACGTCAAACTGGGAGCCCATGTCATGGTGAAGACCGGTGAGAATGATCTTTTCATGGCATCCCCCAACGTACAGATGGATGTAGAGGTAGCCGACAAGACCCAGTTGTATCTGAAAGCGGACGGAAAACTCTATTCCAACAGTCTGTATGAGATCTCCAAGATGAACCGTTACGTCAATCCGACCTGTGAATGGGAACCTTCACGCAATTGGTTGGATGCCCTGTTGGGAATCCGGAGTGGTGTTGCTCCCGGCTTTTGGTTTGATATTTTCGGGGGATACAAGATCACAAGCAGTGATGTCCTGTTCGTGCCCAGTCGCTTCTTCCCCGAAGGAGGATTCGGCAATTTCAGTGAAGTCATGTCGGATATTGATACAAAACTGCTGTTTGTCGGCGCCAATTTGAAATACAGTTACCAGAAGCTGTTTGAAATCACCTTGAAAGGTGTCTATAACAATTGGGAGGCGACTTATGGAGCTGATTGGATAGGCATAGATCCCAACAACAACGAGTTGTCACACGCTTGGGGCAAGCCGGAGATGGAGATCAATGCGGGTGTGACAGTACGTCCGATCCGTCCGCTTTCGATTGCGCTCGATTATTACTTGGCTTCGGGCCGTTATACCCAAATCGGTGGGGCAGACGAGGTAAAGATGAACAACATCAACGAACTCAACCTGACAGCCGGCTATACGTTCAACGACACATTCGGTGTCTATGCCAAATTAGGCAATGTCTTGAATCAGAAATATGAAGTGATTTATGGTTATCCGATGCAGGGCTTCAATGCCTTGGTGGGCATCAATCTCAATTTCTAAGAGGATTCACTCTCTAACTTAATAGAAAGGTTCATAAGTGGGATGTTCCCCCATTTATGAACCTTTTTTCTATGCCTGCTACACGGGAAGTTCGGTAGGAAAAATGTGTGATTGCATCAAAAGTTCGGTAGGAAAAATGCGTATTTATAGCAAAAGTTCGGTAGGAAAAATGTAATTTTGCATTGAAAGTCTAATCAATCAACGATTTATATGTATCGGAATATCCTTGAAAAGTTGCGACAATGGAAAGAGAAGCCCAACCGAAAACCTTTGGTATTGGCAGGTGCACGTCAAGTAGGCAAAACCTATATTTTACGGAAGTTCGGAGAAGAAGCCTTTTCCAATGTGGCCTACATCAATTGTGATAACAATGAGATGGTCAAAGATCTGTTTGTAAAAGATTATGATATGCAACGTATTATCCTTGCCATCGGAGCTATTACCGGTCAAAGTATTGTGGCAGGGAAAACACTGATTGTACTAGACGAGATTCAAGAAGTACCTCGGGGATTGTCTGTTTTGAAGTATTTTTGCGAAGATGCCCCCCAATACCATGTAGCAGTGGCGGGGTCCTTGTTAGGTATTACCATGCACAGGGGAGAGTCATTTCCTGTCGGGAAAGTCGATGTCCTATCAATTTATCCAATGACTTTCGATGAGTTTTTATTGGCGAAAGGGAAAAAGCAGATGGTCGAACTATTACGTGCAAAGGAGTGGGATACGATCCGATTGCTCCATGGAGAATTGGCCAAAGCTCTGCGTGAGTACTATTTCGTAGGTGGTATGCCGGAAGTGGTAGCAACCTTTATAGCGACCAATGATGCCATAAAGGTCAGGGAAATACAACGTAATATCTTGTACACATATCAAAAGGATATTTCCAAACATGTACCGGTTTCGGAATCCAATCGTATCCAGATGGTATGGCACTCGATGCCATCTCAATTGGTCAAAGAAAACAAGAAATTTATCTATGGAGTAGCAAAACCGGGAGGAAGAGCCAAAGATTTTGAGGTGGCTATCCAATGGTTGATGGATGCCGGATTAGTGTATAAAGCCGAACGGATCCAACAACCGAAAATACCGTTGAAGTTTTATGTGGACATTTCCAGTTTCAAACTTTTTCTGTTGGATTGTGGCTTGTTAGGTGCCATGAGTGAAACACCACCCGAACTCTTGTTGATTGCCGACAATGGTATGGAGGAGTCCAAAGGTGCATTTACAGAGAATTACGTCATGAGCCAGCTGGCCGCCACATGTGGTTCCTCTGTCTTCTATTATAGTAATGATGCCAAACTGGAAATCGATTTCGTGATTCAGCAGGGACGGGAAGTGATTCCCATTGAGGCAAAGGCAGAAGAGAATCTTCGGTCAAAATCGTTGGCCACGTTTGTGTCTGCTCACCCGGATATGCACGGATTACGTTTCTCCATGTCGAATTATCGGGAACAGGATTGGATGACCAATGTGCCTCTTTATGCGGCATCCACCTATTTTGTGTCTCCCAAGAAACAAACGTAACATTTAGACCTCTTCCATTCTTGCCAGTTCCCATCCACTGAACTGCATGATGATTTTGTGGAGTCGGGTACCTTGACGCAAGGCCTCCACTCGGGGAGCTATGGCATAAGCGTTGATCTGCTCCACGGCCTCGTTCCATTGGGCCTCAGCCTTGTCCGCAAAATCCTTTTTGGGAAGGTATTTCAGTTCAAGGATATAACTGTGTTCGGACTTATAATGGGTGAGGTTCGGCAGCAGGAAGAAGTCACAATAGCCATGCTTCAACTCCAGTTCCGGGGCTGTGTAGTAATAACTGTTGAGACTGAGATAGGCCAAGAAGAACCCTTGGATGTTGCGTTCCCCTTCGATACTGTCACGGACAGAGGAGAGGTTCTTATAGCAGTCGGCCATGTATTGCAGGCATTCACGCCATTGGCCACCAAAAGCCATGGAATCAAACCCATTGGAAAGCTGCTCCATATCAATCGGATGGTGCTTCTCATATTCCTCCTTCAAATAGTTGTAGTACTGGATCCTTACATTATTATTAGGGATCCCCAGTGTAACCCGTGAGCCCCTTGTCCCTTTGATCGTCAGCATGCCGTAATAGAACAACAGGCTGGTGAAGTATTCGGGATCGGTCAATCTGATGGCCGGAAAAGATTCATAGAGGACCGCATTTCGCTCCTCCTTCTCGATAATCTCACGCATCACACTTTTCCGTCTGTTGTCCAGCTTATCCAACTGAATAAGCTTTTTCAGTTTGTTGTAGTCGGTCTTGGTGTTGGGATCGAGCAGGTTCTTGGGAGAACGGCCGTTCCCCACATAGTGACTGAGATAATAGAGCACCA
>JBJECC010000094.1:0-13181 GCA_051870655.1 Parabacteroides sp.
CCTTCACGGGCCTTTCCCCGGTTGAAAATTCAAGCCATTAACTGAATATCCCTACAATAGAGCTTATCTCATCTGCCCAGGGCGGCCGGCTCTGTCTGATGGCCCCGTCGGGTGTGATTGCCGCCAACACGGAGGCCAACTACAGACAGCTGCTGGGAATCGTGACAGAAGGCATCAAAGGGAATCAGGCAAAATGATAAGATTCTCCTATTTGCTCAGAATCAACGTGGAGGGCATTCGTTGCAATGCCTCTTTCCGATGTTCGGAGACATCGTTCCAGGTCTTGTAGCTGATCAGCATGAAGTTGAAACGGTCGAACAGCTCCTTGCTGAGATCCTTGTCCGGCAGCAGAGCCGAGGGGCTGACCTGCTCCGTAAACTGATGGATGGTCTCCATGATCCGCTTCTTGCCCGGAGTCGTGCTGCTGGTCGTGTCCAGGATGGAGATCGTTCCATGTGTGGCTTTCGCCAGCGTCTGGGCGTATGGCAGGACAAACAGATCCTCTTTGGCCGCAATGACAGCCACAATGTGTGTCGCCTTGACGAAGTTGCGATTGACGAAGACGCCTACGGGACAATGGCTCTGTTCGATGAAGAGTTTCGTCTTGTCCTTCAGCAGCGCACCGGGATAGAACCAGGATTCCGGCGCTTTCAGCTTGCGGAACCAGCGGTTGTAGAAGGAGGCATGATACTGCGTGGCGGCAATGTCTTCCGGCTGATTGCTGAGCGAGATGGCCGCGCCCACCAGCAGGAAGTCGAATCCCTCCTGGTTGACAATCTGGCAAATGTCCTGGCTGGCGTTGTTTGACACTTCGTAGCGGGTGTGGATCTGAATGCCCAGTTTCTTGGCACCATACAGGATCGGGCCGAAACTGATCTCTTCAAAATTATTGGTGTGCAGCGGATTGACATCGGAACCGACCGTCAGGTGCAGGGCCGTTACGTTGAGCGCCTTGCTGCTTTTGGAAAACATCTGGTGTGCCACGTCCAACATGATCTGTCCATTGCCCGCCCGTCCGAAAGAGAGCAGCACCTTGAAGTCCTGTCCCAACGTGGGCACCAGTCTGGCCTCCCGGATGCGGTCGCGCGTATGGAAGCAAAAATCGATGAACGAGACGAGCGGAGTCGTCATGAAGGTCGTCACCAGTGTCATCAGCACCAGCATGACGAAAATGGTGGGAGGGAGGATGTGCATCTCATAGCCGATGGTCAGAATGACCAGCTCCATCAGACCGCGTGTGTTCATCAGGGCTCCGATATAGAGGCTGTCGCGCCAGCTTTCCCCCACAAAACGGGCCGAGAAGAAGGCACCTCCGAATTTGCCGACAATGGCAACTCCCGTCAGCAGGGCACACATCCACCAGAGCGAGGGCGTGTCCAACAGCCCGATCTCCGTGCGCAGACCGGTGGAGACAAAGAAGAGCGGCAGGAAAAGCGCCAGCGAGACATCCTCCACCTTCTCCGTCATGATTTTCCGGAACTTGATGTTGCCCGGCATCACCACACCGGCAATGAACGAACCGAACAGCGCGTGCAGCCCCAGAATCTCCGTCAGATAGGCTGAGATGATCAGGATGAGGAAGATGAACGCCACCAGCCCTTTGTCGATGACCTCCTTGTTGTGGTAGATGTTGCCGACCATCCGCAGGAAGGGGCGGACCACCAGAAACATGAAGGCGATGTAGCAGACGGAGAACAGAATGTTGAAGACGGCACTCAGCATGCTGCCGGCCTGGGCAATGGCAATCACGACCGCCAGCAGACACCACGCCGTGATGTCACCGTTGGCGGCACTGGCCAGCGAAATGGTGCCCAGATGGGTTTTTGTCAGTCCCTTCTCCTGGATGATGCGGGCCAGCACGGGAAAGGCCGTGATGCTCATGGCAATGCCGATGAAGAGCGCAAACGAGAGGAACGGCGTCTCCTTGTCCGCATAGGTGGAATAGGCGAAATAGGCCGTCAGCATGCCGCAGAAGAAGGGCACGACCGTACTGGTGTGGCTGATCAGGACGGTCTCTTTCAGCTTCTTGCGCACTTCGCCGATGTCCAGCTCCATGCCGATGGCAAACATGAACAGGATCAGTCCGAACTGGCTCAGGATCGTGATGTTGGCCAGCGATTCGAGGGGAAAGAGAAACTGCGACACGTCGGGAGCCAGATGGCCGAGGATGGAGGGCCCCAGCACGATGCCCGCCACGATCTCGCCGATCACGGTCGGCTGGCCGATCTTCATGAACAGCCACCCGAAAAAGCGGCAGGTGAGCAGGATGGTGATGATCTGGAGCAATAGAATACCGATGGCCGACTCGATGTGATGACGCATCAGGTGCATGAACAGGTCATATCCCTCGTGCAGATTGCGGGGAGCCGGTTGCAGGGTCGTCATCGTTTCGCTCAGCTGTTGGTTCTCCCCTTCTTTCGCAATCAGATACATCAACGATCCGAAAATGGCGATCATCAGGAGATAGAAGGCGATATTTTTTGTCCCTTTGCCCATATTGGAGTGATCTTTACTGCAAAAGTAACTATTTTCCATAAAAAATTATGTTATCTTTGCCCGCATAACCAATTTTTATCATAATGGAGTCTCTAAATCTGATTAAAAACGACCCTTGGTTGGCGCCTTACGAAGAGGCTATCGTAGGAAGGTATCAGTATGTCGTTGACAAGGAAAAGAGTTTGACAAATAATGGTGAGCAATCCTTGTCGGATTTTGCTTCCGGGTATCTGTATTTCGGCTTGCACAAGGTTCCCAATGGATGGGTGTTGCGCGAGTGGGCCCCGAATGCAACTGCCATTTACCTGGTCGGCACGTTCAACGGCTGGCAGAAGAATGAGCAGTATCGCATGGCACGCAAAGACAATGATGTCTGGGAAATTGAATTGCCGGATGAGGCTATGCATCATGGCGATCTTTTCAAGTTATTGGTAGAATGGAATGGCGGTTGTGGCGAGCGGATTCCGGCGTGGATCCGTCGTGTCGTACAGGACGATGTGACAAAAGTGTTCAGCGCACAGGTCTGGAATCCCGCCGAACCCTATAAATTCAAGAACAAACGTTTCAAGCCCAACACCTCTCCGCTGTTGATCTATGAGTGCCACATCGGTATGGGCACCAACGAAGAGAAGGTGGGTTCATACAATGAATTCCGTGAACGTGTGTTGCCGCGCGTGGCAAAAGATGGCTACAACGCCATTCAGATCATGGCGATCCAGGAACATCCCTATTACGGTTCGTTCGGTTATCACGTCAGCAGTTTCTTTGCGGCTTCCTCCCGTTTCGGAACTCCGGAAGAGTTGAAGCAGTTGATTGACGAGGCGCACGGCCTGGGCATTGCGGTCATCATGGACATCGTGCACAGCCACGCCGTGAAGAACGAAATGGAGGGCTTGGGCCGTTTCGATGGCTCATATTGCCAGTATTTCCACGAAGGCGGCCGCCGCGAGCATCCGGCTTGGGATTCGCTCTGCTTCAATTACGGCAAGAACGAAGTGCTGCACTTCCTGCTGTCCAACTGCAAGTTCTGGCTGGAAGAGTACAAATTCGACGGATTCCGCTTTGACGGTGTGACCTCCATGCTCTATTTCAGCCACGGTCTGGGCGAAGCCTTCTGCAACTATGGCGACTACTTCAACGGACATCAGGATGGCGATGCCATTGCCTATCTGACATTGGCCAACCGCCTGATCCACCAGGTGAACAAGAATGCCATCACCATTGCCGAGGAGGTGAGCGGTATGCCGGGACTGGCTGCCAAGTTCGAGGATGGCGGCTACGGCTTCGATTACCGTATGGCCATGAACATTCCGGATTATTGGATCAAGACCATCAAGGAGAAGAAGGACGAAGACTGGCATCCCTCTTCCATCTGGTGGGAGACGACCAACCGCCGCGAAGACGAGAAGACGATCAGCTACGCCGAGAGCCACGACCAGGCGCTGGTGGGCGACAAGACCATTATCTTCCGTCTGATCGATGCCGATATGTATTGGCACATGCAGAAAGATGACCACAACTTCATGGTTGAACGCGGTATTGCCCTGCACAAGATGATCCGACTGGTGACGGCTTCGACCATCAACGGCGGTTATCTGAACTTCATGGGCAATGAGTTCGGACATCCGGAATGGATCGATTTCCCGCGCGAAGGCAACGGATGGTCCTATAAATATGCACGCCGCCAGTGGGATCTGGTGGACAACATGGATCTGAAGTATCATTTCCTGGGCGACTTTGACGAAGCCATGCTGAAGGTGATCTGTAGCGTGAAGAATTTCCAGGACACGCCGATCCAGAAGGTGTGGGACAACGACGGAGATCAGATTTTGGCCTACATGCGGAAGGATTTGCTCTTTGTCTTCAACTTCAGCCCGACGAAATCCTTCACGGACTATGGTTTCCTGGTGCCGAAGGGCGAATACGAAGTGGTGCTCAACACCGATGCCAAGCAGTTTGGCGGCTACGGCCTCTCGGACGATTCCGTGCGTCATTTCACGCAGTTCGATCCGCTCTACAAGAAGGAGAAGAAGGAATGGTTGCAGCTTTACATTCCCGCCCGCTCGGCTGTCGTGCTGCGTAAGGTCAAGGCAGCTCCGGCCGTGAAGGAGGAGGTGCAGGAGGAAGCTGCTCCGAAGAGAGCCACGAAGGCGAAAGCCGCTTCGAAACCGAAGGCTGCGGCCACTAAATCAAAGACGACTAAAGCGAAATAAGAGTAATATCGTTACGTAGTTAAAGCACAAAAGAATATGTTATATCCGTTTACATTCGAACCGATCCTGAAAAAGATCATTTGGGGCGGTTCAGACATTTGCCCGTTCAAGGGCATTACACCGGTGCAGGAGGGGATTGGTGAAAGCTGGGAACTCTCGCACGTGGAGGGCAACTACTCGGTAGTGGCCAATGGTGAACTGAAAGGTCAGTCACTGGACGATTTGATCCGTACGTACGGCAAGCAGTTGCTGGGTGAACATGTGATGGAGCAGTTCGGAACCACCTTCCCGCTGCTGATCAAGTTCATCGATGCACGCGACAACCTCTCCATTCAGGTGCATCCGAACGATGAGTTGGCCAAAGAGCGCCACAATTCGTTCGGCAAGACCGAGATGTGGTACGTGGTGAAGGCCGCTCCGGGTGCTACGCTCTATTCCGGTTTCTCACAGCAGATCAATGCGGATGAGTATGTGAAACGTGTGGAGAACAACACGATTATGGATGTGTTGCAGCGCTATGACGTGAATGAAGGGGATGTCTTCTTCCTGCCTGCCGGCCGTGTACATGCCATCGGATCGGGTTGCTTCATCGCCGAGATCCAGCAGACCAGCAACATCACCTATCGCATCTACGACTACAACCGCAAGGATGCCAGCGGCAAGGGACGTGAACTGCACACGGAGTTGGCGAAGGACGCGATCGACTACACGCTCTATCCTGACTACCGCACGCACTACAAGGCACACACCAATGCAACGGTGCAGCTGGCGGACTGCAAGTATTTCACGACGAACCTGATCGACCTTGACACGTTGATGGTACGCGACTTCTCTGCGTTGGATTCGTTTGTGGTCTATATCTGCATGGAGGGCCAGGCTTCGATCCGTGACAACAAGGACAACGAGATCTTTGTACATCAGGGACAGACTGTCCTGATTCCGGCTGACACGGATGTGGTGACGATCTCACCGGCTCCGGGGGCCAAATTCATGGAGACATTTATCAGCTGAAACGCTAAATTCTATCAATTTGTGAAAAAGCGGGACGAATAATCCCGCTTTTTTTTATGAAATCACTCATTTTACTGCCAAATTTCTTATATTTGCCCATCATAGCAATATTAACAGTGTTTTTCCCACTTAAATCTGAACAACATGGAAAAAATTAAGACATTGAGTGAGCTTCGGAAGATGCGGGAGGTATTTCGTGCTTCCATGGACTTGCGCGAAAAAAGTCTCCAGTCGGAGGAAGTGGTGAGGTGTCCGTCAGGCTCCAAAGCCACGTGTGGAAATATTCTGGTATGCGGGGGAACGGGATGCCGGGCATCCCAAAGTCAGCAACTGATCGAAGAGTTGCGTGCTTCCATCGAACGTCATCAGTTGCAGGATGAAGTGCAGGTGATTCGTACCGGATGTTTTGGTTTCTGCGAAAAGGGACCGATCGTGAAGTTCATACCGGACAATACATTTTATGTACAGGTAAAACCCGCTGATGCGGAGGAGTTGGTGACGGAGCATCTGATGAAGGGCCAGAAAGTGGACCGTTTGTTATACGTCAATCCGGAGACAAACGAGCAGATTCAGGATTCCAAGCATATCAATTTCTATAAGAAACAGCTTCGTGTGGCGTTGCGCAATTGTGGTTTTATCGATCCGGAGAATATCCAGGAATACATTGCACGTGACGGATACGAAGCGTTGGGACGTGCCTTGTGTGAGATGACGCCGGAAGAGGTGATCAAGGAGGTGATGGACAGTGGCCTGAGAGGCCGTGGCGGCGGTGGTTTCCCGACCGGTCTGAAGTGGCAGATTACCCGTAAGGTGGAGGCTCCGCAGAAATATGTGGTCTGCAACGCCGACGAGGGTGACCCGGGTGCCTTCATGGACCGCTCCATTCTGGAAGGCGATCCCAACTCCATTGTGGAGGCTATGGCGATCAATGGATATTGCACCGGTGCCAACAAGGGCTTGGTCTATATCCGTGCCGAATATCCGCTGGCTGTGGAACGACTGAAGATCGCCATCCGTCAGGCCAAGGAGTGCGGATTGCTGGGTGAGCATATTTTCGGGACTCCCTTCTCTTTTGACATTGAAATCCGTTACGGAGCCGGTGCGTTTGTCTGTGGTGAGGAGACGGCGTTGATCCACAGTATGGAGGGATTGCGCGGTGAGGCCACAGTGAAACCTCCGTTCCCCAGCGAGCAGGGTTACAAGGGCTGTCCGACAAACGTGAACAATGTGGAGACCTATGCGAATGTGCCGGTGATCCTTCTGAAGGGGGCCAAATGGTTCAGCAGCATCGGAACGGAACGCAGCAAAGGTACCAAGGTGTTTGCTTTAGCCGGAAAGGTGAACAACATCGGACTGATCGAGGTGCCGATGGGAACTACTTTGCGTGAGGTGATTTTTGATATTGGCGGCGGCATCAAGGATGGCAAGCGGTTCAAGGCCGTACAGACGGGTGGTCCGTCAGGAGGTTGCTTGACTGAAAAGCACTTGGATCTGCCGATCGACTATGACAACCTGTTGGCAGCCGGTTCCATGATGGGGTCCGGTGGTATGATCGTCATGGATGAAGATGACTGTATGGTGGCGATGGCTAAGTTCTATCTCGATTTCACGGTCGAAGAGTCGTGTGGCAAATGTACGCCTTGCCGGATCGGCAACAAGCGGTTGCATGAGATTCTTCAGAAGATTACGTCCGGCAAGGGCACGGAAGAGGACTTGACCCGCCTGCGTAACTTGGCATTGGTGATTAAGGATACGGCACTCTGCGGTCTGGGCCAGACATCTCCGAACCCGGTGCTTTCTACGATGGACAACTTCTACGACGAATATTTGGCGCACGTGAAGGAGCATCGTTGTCCGGCCCATCAGTGCCGCGAATTGACGCAGTATTTCATCAACCCCGAAAAATGCCGTGGTTGTACGCTTTGTGCCCGTTCATGTCCGGTCAATGCGATTGCCGGCGACCGGAAGGTGCCTCATGTCATCGATCCGCAGACATGTATTCGTTGCGGCACTTGCATGGAGAAGTGTAAGTTTGGTGCCGTTTATGTACATTAATACTCACGCATAATAAAGATTGTAAGATGGATACAGTTCATTTGATTATAGATAAGAAAGAGGTGGAAGTTCCCAAGGGAACCACCATTCTCGATGCAGCCAAGAGTGTAGGCATTACGATTCCGACGCTCTGTTACATGAAGCTGGAAGACCTCCATTATGAGAACAATCCGGGTGCTTGCCGCATCTGTGTGGTGGAGGTGGAGGGACGGCGTAATTTGGCTCCTTCCTGTAAGACACCCTGTATGGAGGGCATGGTGGTGAAGACCCATTCGCCCCGGGTGATGAATGCCCGCAAGACTGTGATGGAGTTGATCCTGTCCAACCATCCGGCCGAGTGTCTGACTTGCAGCAGCAACGGCTATTGCGAGTTGCAGCGTCTGGCCCATGAGTTGGGCGTACGCCAGATCCGTTATAAAGGGGAGATGTCGAATTTCCAGATTGACCGTTCTCCCTCGTTGGTGCGCAACATGAATAAATGTATCATGTGCCGCCGGTGTGAAACGATGTGTAACTCCATTCAGACCGTAGGCGCCTTGACGGCTGTCAACCGTGGATTTACGGCTGCCGTTTCGACTGCCTTTGAACGGGACATTGCCGGAAGTACCTGCTCCTATTGCGGACAGTGCGTTTCGGTTTGTCCGGTGAATGCCTTGAGCGGACGGAATACGCAGCAGCCCGTTCTGGATGCCATTGCCGATCCGACCAAGGTGGTGATTGCCCAGACGGCTCCCGCCGTGCGGACGGCCTTGGGTCGCGACTTCGGTTATGAACCGGGTACGCTTGTGACCGGCAAGATGGTGACTGCCCTGCGGGAATTGGGTTTCGACTACGTGTTCGATACAGATTTCGGAGCCGATCTGACCATTATGGAAGAGGGTACGGAGCTGTTGCAGCGATTGCAGAAATACCTGAAGGGGGAAGAGGTGAAGATGCCGATGATGACAAGCTGCTGTCCGGGTTGGGTCAGCTTTGTGGAGCAACACTATCCGGAGATGCGTGATCATCTCTCGACAGCGAAGAGCCCGCAGCAGATGTTCGGTGCGATTGCGAAGAGTTATCTGGCAGAGAAATTGGGCATCGACCGGAAGAATCTGGTGGTTGTCTCCATCATGCCCTGTCTGGCCAAGAAATATGAGGCAAGCCGTCCGGAAATGGCGGTCGATGGCAATCCCGATGTGGATATTTCCATTTATACACGTGAGTTGGCCCGTCTGATCCGGTATGCGAACATCAACTTCAACGACCTGCCGGATGGCGAGTTTGATCATCCGATGGGCGAATCGACCGGTGCCGGTGTGATCTTCGGTACAACGGGCGGTGTGATCGAGGCAGCCTGTCGTACGGCTTTCGAACTGCATACAGGCCAAGAGCTGGGTAAGGTGGATTTCGAAGAGCTGCGCGGGTTGGACGGTATCCGCAGTGCGACAATCGACTTTGGAGATGTCAAACTCAACATCGGTATTGCACACGGATTGGGCAATGCCCGTAAGCTGATTGAAGAGGTGAAGAATGGCACATCGCCCTATCATGCCATTGAGGTGATGGCGTGTCCGGGTGGATGTATCGGTGGCGGTGGCCAGCCCTTCCACAAAGGACGTATGGAGGTGCTCCGCAAACGTCAGGCGGCGCTCTATCAGGCAGACCGGGAGAAACAGCTCCGGAAGAGCCACCAGAATCCCTACATCCAGCAGCTCTACAAAGAGTATTTGGGCGAACCTTGCGGACCGCGTGCACATCAGTTGCTGCATACACACTATTGTGACCGCAAGGAGCATGTCAATATGTTTTTACAAACCGAATAAAAGAAGAGGCTATGACGAATATACATTTGCCGGAAATGAAGATTGCCGAGTTGAATGCAGTCTGCAAGGCGCATAATAATGATCCGGGTGAATTGATCAATATTTTGCATGCGGCACAAGAGATTTTTGGCTACTTACCCAAAGAGGTCCAGGAGATTATTGCGGCCCATTTGCATATCCCGGTTTCCCGGGTGTATGGCGTGGTGACGTTCTATTCCTTCTTCACCATGACGCCCAAGGGTAAACATCCGATCTCTGTCTGTCTGGGGACGGCCTGCTACGTGCGGGGTGCGGAAAAGGTGTTGGAAGAGTTTCAGCGCGAATTGGAGATCAAGGTGGGAGAGACCACGAAAGATGGCATGTTCTCGCTTGACTGTCTCCGTTGCGTGGGAGCTTGCGGATTGGCACCTGTCGTGACCGTAGGCGGCAAGGTCTATGGACGCATGACACCGGAGAAGGTCCGCGATGTCTTGGCGGAGTATTACAGTACGGAAGAATAACGTTCTGTCAGAGGTACAAATAAATAATCCCGGTCATCCATACAGATGATCGGGATTATATTTTTACATGTAGAGAACTCTTATTGCAGCAATGCGCCGTTGTATTCGCCTGTCAGTGAGTTCAGGAAAGCCACCATCTTGGCTGTTTCCGCATCTGACAGATCGGCACCCATCTGGAACTGCATTACGCGGATGGCCTCTTCGATTGTCTGGATAGAACCATCGTGCATGTACGGATAGGTCAACATGATGTTGCGCAGAGTCGGCGTCTTGAATTTGTGACGGTCAGACTCGTTGCCTGTAACGGCAAAACGGCCATTGTCGCCATCCGTCAAGCCGGAACCGCGGAACTCGAAGTAGTCGCTCTTCACGCCCATGTATTCGAATGACTGTCCGCCCAAGTTCATGCCGACGTGGCAAGTGGCACACTTGGTGTCTTTGAACAGCTTGTAGCCCTCTTTCTCTTCTGCAGTCAAGGCAGATTCGTCGCCACGCAGATATTGGTCGAAACGGCTCGGGGTCAACAGTGTCTTTTCAAACTCGGCGATGGCCTCCGTGATGGTGGACTGAGAGAAGCCTTCCGGATAGACGCGGAGGAACTGCTCGCTGAACTCCTTGTCTTCAGCCAGCTTGGCACAGATCTCGTCAAATGAAGCACATCCCATTTCTACCGGGTTCAATGGAGGACCAGCAGCTTGCTCTTTCAAGTCTGCGGCACGGCCATCCCAGAACTGCAGGATGTTGAGAGCCGCATTAAAGACTGTCGGTGCATTGACACCTCCCAATTGTCCCTGAATACCGTCTGAATACTGCTCGCGATCAACACCGCCTGTGTCCAGTCCGTGGCAGGAAGCGCACGATATGGTGTTGTCGGCAGAGAGGCGTGTGTCATGATAGAGCGCATATCCCAACGCAACCTTGGCGGAGTCAGTCGGGATGGATTCCATCAACGGCTGAACCGGTTCGTTGGCAAACGCCTCTGCCACGGTCGGGCTGACAAAGTGGTTCTGGCGAACCTCCTTGGCCCAAGCCAGGATGGCGGCTTTCTCGTCGCTATCCAATGACGTGCCCCAATGGACGTGTGTGTACTGAGCCGGCGGCATGGTGCCACTCAAAGCCGCACTTTCTACTTTGGCCAGATCCACTTCGGATACTTGTACGCCATTTTCCAGCGCATTCACCAAGGCTGTGAAGTCTGCAAAACGGGTTCCTTGTAACATGTCTGCCTGTACAATCGAGCCGACGATCGGCAGATTCCCGTAGAAGGGAACCGGAGCATCTGTCGCGTGACATGCTAAACAATGATTCTCCCGGAGGATGGAAGCCACCTGTTTGGCCTTGTCATTCGTGTACTGTTTGTACTCAGACGATCCGCAACTGGACATGCCAATGGCCAATGTCAGGATTCCCGCACAAAGGGGAATCGTTTTTTTGAGATACATTTTACGCATAAATGAACAATTATAAATTCAGTTACTCTATTTAGAGGGCAAAAGTAGAAGAAAAACAAATTGATTAGTACTTTTTTTGAAAAATATTTATTTAATCTTTGGCTTTTTCTTCTTAGAATCGGCTGGACGCACCGCCGCCGCCACTGAATCCTCCGCCCCAAGATCCACCGCTGAATCCTCCACCACCGGAAAAGCCTCCTCCTCCGCCACCGATGATGATCGGACCTCCACCGTTGTGGTGCAAACGATCTGTCTGCTTGCGCTTACGTTCCGTGTGGCCACATGTTTTACAGCGATAGACAATCTCCTCCAATCCTCCGGAGCGATAGGTGGCCTGGATAATGGTTGTCTTTCCTACATAATAAAGACTCTTTGCTCCGCATCGGGGACAGACACGTGGGCGCATCTGTAAATAGAGAATGACTCCGACAACACCTAAGAAGAGAAGGGACATGCCCAGGACGGTCCAACCGAGCAGCTGATCCTCGTCCGCTTCTGAATCGCCGAGCAGTTCGCCCCGGTCGTAATCGCTGGCAAACAGGTAATCGTGCAGAGCAGAAACTCCCTTATACATGCCGGTACTATAATCGCCCTCCTTCATGTCGGGCACCATGTAGCGCTGTTGGAGACGGTAACAGATGGCGTCAGGCAACACACCCTCCAGGCCGTAGCCCGTTTCGAAAGTGATGGAACGTTTGTCCGGCTCTGTCACCAGAAGCAACAGCAACCCATTGTCCTTGCCTTTCTTGCCCAGTCCCCAAAGTTTAAACAGCTCGTTGGCGAATGGGCGAGGTTCCTCATCTCCGATACTCTCGACCGCCACCACGGCAATCTCGATGCTCAGACTGTCCTCGACGCTTTTCAGCAACCGGTTGATCTCCTGCACAGCGCCCGCCTGCAAAATCCCGTCAGGGTTACTGACATACATGTAGCGATTGGCCAAGTGGACATTCGGAATCTCTTGGATCGTGTAGCTTTTGGCTGCCATTGACCAACAGCAACTCCATACGATCCAGAGACCCACCATCCATCGGATTGAACGCTTCATACGTCTGATCGATTAAAATTCTACTTGAGGAGCCTTTTCTGCACCCGCTTCGGCAGAGAAATAGGCCTTCTGCTGGAATCCGAACAGGCCGGACAGGATGTTGTTGGGGAATGTACGCACGTAGGTGTTATAGCCTTGTGCCACTTCGTTAAACCGTTTACGCTCCACGGTGATCCGGTTTTCGGTTCCCTCCAGCTGGGCCTGCAATTCAGAGAAGTTCTGATTGGCTTTCAGGTCCGGATAACGCTCGACGACTACCATCAGGCGGGAGAGGGCGCTGCTCAGTTCACCCTGTGCGGCTTGATACTGCTTCATGGTCTCCTCCGTCAGGTTGGAGGGGTCGATGGTGGTCTGCGTGGCTTTCGCCCGGGCGTTCATGACACCTTCCAAGGTGGATTTCTCATGTGCCGCATATCCTTTGACTGTATTTACCAGATTGGGAATCAAGTCAGCACGACGTTGGTACTGGTTTTCCACCTGGCTCCAGGCCGTTTTGACATTTTCATCTTCCGTGACCATATGGTTATAAACGCCTTTTGTCCAAAAGAACAAGACAACTACCACTGCGATGACAATCCAAAATGATTTACTCTTTAGATCGG
>JBJECC010000095.1:0-13093 GCA_051870655.1 Parabacteroides sp.
AAAGAAAGGGCAGAGGCCGTGGAAGCGGTGGCTGCGGACGGAGCAGTTGTGCGATTGACGAAAGCGGAGTTCTTGGCGAAAGTGTTCAACTACGAGAAGAATCCGAACCAATGGGTCTATGAGGGGACATTGCCCTGCATCGTGGATTTTTATGCAGACTGGTGCGGACCCTGCCGGCAAGTCGCGCCGATCCTGACGGAGTTGGCAGACCAGTATAAGGGCAAGATCGTGGTCTATAAAATCAATGTCGATCAGGAAAAGGAGCTGGCTATGGCATTTGGCATCCAGAGCATCCCGACATTCCTGTTCATCCCCGCCAAAGGGCAGCCGCAGATGGCACAGGGAGCACTTTCCAAAGCCATGTTTCAGGAACAGATTGACAAGTTCCTGCTGAACGGGAAATAAAGCCGGTTTCCTGTTGTCACCATACAAAAGAGAAGGAGAGTATCGCTCTCTCAGCGGACTCTCCTCCTGCAAAACACAAAACAATCAACAAAAAACTACTGTCTTATAAAGACTATCTGATAAATAAAAGCTCACGATATTTCGGAAGTGTCCACATCTGATCGTCCACCACAAGCTCCAATTTGTCAATGTGATAGCGGATCTCCTCCATCATCGGAACAACCTGGTCGTGATAAGCGATGGCTTTCTCACGCTCGTCCTCGATCTTGTTGGCCACCTTGCGGGCGTCCACCATGGCGTCCACCTTCTCCTTGATGAAAATGGTACGGTTCGCAATGTCCTCAATGATCTCCATGTTCTTGGATGAGAGATGGGCAGCCTTCTCGGCAGGGAAGAGGCCCTTCATTTTATAGACATTGTCGATCAACTCTGTCTGATATTTGTTGGCCATCGGGATGATGTGGTTCATGGCCAGGTCACCCAACACACGGGCCTCGATCTGGATCTTCTTCGTGTACATTTCCCATTTTACCTCATTTCTGGCTTCCAGCTCCTTGCGTGTCATCACACCTGTCGATTCAAACATTTTGACACTGCTCTCGCTCAGGTAGGCATCGAAGATCTTCGGCACACAGGTCTCGCAATCCAAACCTCTGCGTTGAGCCTCCTCTTTCCATTCGTCGCTGTAGCCGTTTCCATCGAAATGGATGGCCTTGCAGGCGATGATCTCCTTGCGTACCACCTCCAGAATGGCGGCATATTTCTCCTTGCCGGTTGCAATCAGGGCATCCACCTGCTTCTTGAACTCGGTCAGCTGCTCGGCCACGGCTGCATTCAACACCAACATGGCCGATGCACAGTTGGCTGACGATCCTACCGCACGGAACTCAAAGCGGTTACCCGTGAAGGCGAAGGGTGAAGTACGGTTACGGTCGGTGTTGTCGATCAGCAGTTCAGGAATACGGGCGATGTCCAACTTCTTGCCCTGTTTGCCTGCCAACATCAGATCTTCCGGTTCGGACTTCTCCAAGTGCTCCAATACTGTAGAAAGCTGTGCACCCAGGAAGCTGGAGATGATGGCAGGAGGTGCCTCGTTGGCTCCCAGACGATGGGCATTGGTCGCACTGGAGATGCTGGCCTTCAACAAGGCATTGTGCGTATGTACGGCCTTCAATACGTTGACGATGAAAGTGACAAAGCGCAGATTGTCTTCCGGTGTCTTTCCCGGGCCCATCAGCAATACGCCCGTGTCAGTACCCAGTGACCAGTTGTTGTGCTTACCCGAACCGTTTACACCCTTGAACGGTTTCTCATGCAGCAACACGCGGAACCCATGTTTGCGGGAGATCTTGCGCATCAAGGCCATGATCAGCAGGTTGTGGTCGTTGGCCAAGTTGCATTCCTCAAAGATGGGAGCCAACTCAAACTGGTTGGGAGCCACCTCGTTGTGACGTGTCTTGACGGGGATACCCAATTTCAGTGCCTCTACTTCCAGCTCTTTCATGAATTCCAGCACACGGGTCGGAATGGCTCCGAAATAGTGGTCCTCCAGCTGCTGGTTCTTGGAACTTTCATGTCCCATCAGCGTACGTCCTGTCATCAGCAGGTCGGGACGCGCAGCATACAGACCTTCATCCACCAGGAAATACTCCTGTTCCCAACCCAGGTAAGAATAGACCTTCTTGACAGCAGGATCGAAGTAGTGGCATACATCCACCGCAGCTTTGTTGACAGCTTCCAATGCCTTCAGCAACGGTGCCTTATAGTCCAACGGTTCACCTGTATAAGAGATGAAGACGGTGGGAATGCAGAGTGTATCGCCCACGATGAAAGCGGGAGAGGAGGGATCCCATGCTGAATAACCTCTGGCCTCGAAGGTGTTGCGGATACCACCACTGGGGAAGCTGGATGCGTCCGGCTCCTGCTGGATCAGCAGCTTGCCGTCAAACTCCTCAATTACGCCACCCTTTCCATCATGTTCCACAAAGGCATCATGCTTCTCAGCCGTACCTTCCGTCAGCGGATGGAACCAGTGAGTGTAGTGGGTAGCTCCCTTTTCCAAGGCCCATTTCTTCATACCTGCAGCCACGGCATTGGCTGTCTCCCGATCCAGCGGGGTGCTGTTGTCGATACAATCGATCAGTTTCTCGTACGCTTTTTCAGGCAGATACTTAAACATCTTGGCACGGTTGAACACCAATTCACCGAAATACTCGGACGGACGTTCAGACAGGAGAGGTCTTTCCTCGGCCTTCTTCCCAAAAGCGGTCTCAACCACTCTGAATCTCAATTTTGACATAATACCTATTAATTATATGATGAATAAATTGTTATTTGTTACAGTAACTCAATGTTTCCTTTCCGGCAAGCCTCCAGCTGCTCTTCCGGCCAGATGCTGGCCTGCACTTCTCCGATGTGTGCCTTCTTCAGGAAGAACATACAGAGACGGCTTTGTCCGATACCACCTCCGATGGAGAGCGGCAGTTTGCCTTCCAAAAGCAGCTTGTGGAAGGTCAATTCCTTACGTTCCGGACAACCGCAGATGTCCAGTTGTCGCAAAAGAGCCTCTTTATCTACACGAATACCCATGGAGGAGAGTTCGAAGGCACAGCCCAACACCTCGTTCCACAGAATGATGTCACCATTCAATCCCTGGAATCCGTCTGAGTTCAGTGTGCTCCAGTCGTCGTAGTCCGGAGCGCGTCCGTCATGACGCTTTCCATCTGTCAGTTCTCCACCGATGCCGATGATGAAAATGGCGCCGAACTTTTCTGCGGCCTTCTTCTCGCGTTCTTTCGGATCCAAATCGGGATACATCTGCAGCAGTTCTTCCGCATGGATGAAGGTGATGTCCTGCGGCAAGGCAGGTGTGATGTGGGGATAACGGTCATACACCAGGATCTCGATCTCCTTCAGCAGGCTGTAGATGATACGCACCGTCTTTTTCAAGTAATCCAAATTGCGATGCTCCGGTTTGATGGTCTTCTCCCAGTCCCATTGATCGACATAGAGGGAGTGGAGGTTATCCAGATCCTCGTCGCTGCGGATGGCATTCATATCGGTGTAGAGCCCGTAGCCGGCCGGAATGCGGTATGCACCCAGCTTCATCCGTTTCCATTTCGCCAAGGAATGAACCACCTCAGCCGTACGGTCACCCATACAGCGGATGGGGAATTTGACCGCCCGTTCCACTCCGTTCAGGTCATCATTGATACCGGTTCCGGAAAGGACGAAGAGGGGAGCGGTGACACGCCTCAGACTCAGAACTTTCGATAATTTCTCCTGAAAACTTGTCTTCAGCAATTGAATGGCTTGCTCCGTTGTTTCCGGAGTCAGCGTCTGTTTGTAATCACTTGGAATAATCAGTGCCATAGGTTTTTTGTATTGTTTTAATTGATTTGTTGATTGTCTTGTTGTTTGCTATAGTTATTAGTTGTTATAAGCCGTCTCGCCATGTTCGTAGATGTCCAGACCCTCTTCTTCGACCCGTGACGGCACACGCAATCCGTGTACTACATCCAGCCCTTTGAAGATCAGGAATCCCATCCCTGCGGCCCAACAGCCTATGACGGCAGCTCCGAAGAACTGTGCCAACAGAAAATTAACTCCTCCGCCATAGAGCAGTCCCTCTTCGGTGGCAAAGAGCCCCGTCAGCAGGGTTCCCAG
The DNA here is from genome assembly GCA_051870655.1 of Parabacteroides sp. Classification (GTDB taxonomy): domain Bacteria; phylum Bacteroidota; class Bacteroidia; order Bacteroidales; family Tannerellaceae; genus Parabacteroides. The sequence goes on from JBJECC010000095.1 coordinate 4,072, forward strand.
ACAGCCACACACGCCGTGTACGGAAGAGGCACCCACCGGATCATCAATCTTCAGCACATGGTCAATCAGTTCCACGGCCAAGATCATGACCGTTCCGCAGATCAGTCCGATGCAGGCGGCACCGACAGGCGACACAAGGTCACATCCCGCTGTAATACCGACCAGTCCGGCCAACACACCGTTGAGTGTCAGTGAAAGCGAAGGCTTCTTATATTTGAACCATGCTACCAGCAGCGAAGCGAGTCCACCCGCACAGGCTGACAGGTTGGTGGTCAGGAATACATGTGAGATGGCCATGCGGTTCGTTTCACCGGAGGCTGCCAACTGCGATCCGGGGTTGAATCCGAACCAGCCGAACCACAAGATAAAGACACCCAGACAGGCTATGGTCAGGTTGTGGCCGGGAATGGCACGTGACTTCTTGTCCTTGCCATATTTGCCCAAACGGGGACCGATGATGGCGGCACCTACCAGGGCGATCCATCCACCTACGGAATGCACGATGGTCGATCCCGCAAAATCATGGAAAGTCGTTCCGAATGTCTGCATCATAAAACCTTCCGGCGCATCGTCCATCAGCCAACCGCCTCCCCAGGTCCAATGACCGGAGACCGGATAGACCAGTACACTGATCAGCACCGTATAGGCCAGATACATGGAAAACTTGGTCCGCTCGGCCATTGCACCACTGACAATGGTTGCCGCAGTGGCACAGAACACGGTCTGAAAGATCAGATAGCCATCCACCGGCAGCGAAGTCATGAAAAATGTATGGTCAAACAAGTGGGGAGCCCCGATGAATCCGCCCATACCGAACATGATGCTGAAGCCAATGGCCCAGAAGAGCAAGGAACCCAGCATAAAGTCCAGCAAATTCTTCATCAGGATGTTCGCAGTGTTCTTGGTGCGTGTGAATCCTGCCTCCACCAACGCGAAACCGGGTTGCATGAAAAACACCAGCATCGCAGCCAACAACATCCACACCGTGTCCAACGAAAGGGCCAAATCCGTTATTGTATCATAATTCGTTTCCATCTCAATTTCTTTTTATTTGTTTTTTCAATCTGTTCGTTTGTCTGTTATCTGTCAGGTCCAGGTCTATTGTTCTTGTTCTGCATTGTACAGGGCAATGTCTCCCCGTTCTCCCGTCCGGATGCGGATGGAATCCTCCACAGGAATGACGAAGATGCGACCATCTCCGATTTCACCCGTCTGAGCAGATTTCAGAATTGCCTGTACTGTGCGCTCCACATTCTTGTCGCGGACAATGATGGAGACTAATGTGCGCTCGATGCTGCTGGTGTCATACACGACTCCCCGATAGACACGCCCTTGACGGGACTTTCCTACGCCTCGGACATCGTAGTAGGAAAACCATTCGATGCCGGCCTCCAACAGGGCCTCCTTGACATCCTCAAAACGGGTTTTCCGGATGATGGCTTCAATCTTCTTCATAACCTTTTTCTCCTTTTACCTTATCAATTACCTAAAAATCTTTTTCATTAAAAGAATTGGGCGTATAGGGAGCGTGTCCCTCCTTACACAGTCAAGGAATAGGTATTCACGCTTTACATTCTATAAAATCAATAAACAGGATGGCGCATCTCCCTATAACACCCATTTCTACGTCATTAAATCTACATCATGGATATAAAACTCGTCAAATCCATTTCTTCAGCCGGCTCATAGCCTCTTCTGTCTCTTCGCGTTCCCCGAATGCAGTCAGTCGGAGGTACCCTTCACCACTGGGGCCGAATCCGACACCCGGCGTACCGACAATGTTGACCTCATAGAGAAGTTGGTCGAAGAACTTCCAGGAGGTCAGTCCTTTGGGTACCTGAAGCCATAAGTAGGGAGCATTATCCCCTCCATACACACGCAGCCCGCATGCCTGCAATCCCTCTTTCATGATCCGTGCATTGGTCATGTAATAGTCGATCGTGGCCTTCACCTGTTCCTTACCGGCCGGTGAATAGACGGCCTCCGCACCCCGTTGGGTGATATAGCTCGTACCGTTGAATTTGGTACACTGCCGACGGTTCCACAAACGGTTCAGTGCGACGCGTTCCCCGGTCAACGTAAAGGCATGCAACTCTTTCGGCACGACTGTGTAGCCGCAACGGACGCCTGTAAAACCTGCCGTTTTCGAGAAGCTACGGAACTCGATAGCCACCTTCTTGGCTCCTTTGATCTCGTAGATGGAGTGGGGGATCTCCGGATCCTGGATGTATGCCTCGTATGCGGAGTCATACATGATGATGGCATCGTTGGCTAACGCATAATTGACCCATTTCTTCAATTCCTTCTTGCTCAGTGTCGTGCCTGTCGGATTGTTCGGATAACAGAGGTAGATGATATCCACACGCCGACTGGGCAGATCAGGTATGAAATCGTTTTCCGCTGTACAGGGGATGTACACCACATCGCTCCATCGTCCGTTCTCCAAATAACCGGTCCGACCGCTCATCACGTTCGAATCGATATAGACCGGATATACCGGATCGGTCACACCGATGCTGTTGTCGTGACGAAGAATGTCACCGATGTTACCGCAATCGCTTTTGGCTCCGTCACTGATGAACACTTCGCTGGGCTCCAAAGAGATACCCCGGCTGGCATAGTCATTCTTGATGATCGCATCGATCAGGAACGGGTAGCCCTGTTCGGGACCATATCCGTGAAACGTCTCTTTATGCGCCATCTCATCCACCGCTTTGTGCATCGCTTCGATCACAGCAGGTGCCAAAGGCTGTGTGACGTCACCAATACCCATCCGGATCACTTTTGCCTTCGGATGAGTTACCTTGAAGCCATTTACCTTTTTTGCAATGTCTGAAAACAGGTAGCTACTCTGTAACTTCAGGAAATGTTCGTTTACTAATGCCATAGTGCGTTGATCTGTTTTATGTTCTGTCATATTTGTTATTTGTCTTTTTAAGCTATTCTTCCGTTTGGATGATTCCTTCGAACACGCGGGTTGCTCCGCCTGTCATATAGACGGCCCCATCTGTTTCATTCCAGAGAATGGTGAGCGGGCCGCCATCCATCACCACCTCTACTTTCCGTCCTGTTTTTCCATTGGTCACACACGCTACCGCCGTAGCACAGGCTCCGGTGCCGCAGGCCTGTGTGATGCCGGAACCACGTTCCCACACCCGCATACGAACTTTACCGGCGTCCAGCACTTGTACAAATTCCACATTCGTCCGGTTCGGGAAATGGGGATGACATTCGATTTTCGGACCGATTGCTGGCAGATCCACCTGATTGATGTCCTCTACAAACAGGACGAAATGAGGATTTCCCATCGACACTTCGGTACCTTCATACACCTGTCCGTCAATATGCAGCGTGAGGCCCTGTTGTCCGACAACGGGTTTCCCCATCTGTACTGTCACAGAATCGACTTGTCCATCTTTTACGTGTAGATGCAGTACCTTGATGCCTGACAGGGTCTCCAGTGTCACCTCCTCTTTTTGCGTCAACCCCTTTTCATAGACATATTTACCGATACAACGCGAAGCATTGCCACACATCATGGCTTCCGAACCGTCCGCGTTGAAAATGCGCATACTGAAATCTGCTATTTTAGAAGAGCCGATCAAGACCAATCCATCCGAACCAATGCCGGTGTGAGGGGCGCTCCATTCGATGGACAACTTTTCCGGATCGGCCAGCGGATATTCCATCGTATTCACATATATATAGTCGTTTCCGGCCCCATGCATCTTGGTAAATTGAATCTGTCTTGTCATTTTATCTCGTTTCTTATGATTGTTGTTTCTTTTTGTCTGAATGCGATGCAAATATACGTCGATGTGTTAGATTGAATGAACAGAATGGCTTGTTTTGTGCAGAAAAAGTGAAAGAAATGACAAATTGAATCGTCTTGCTCTGTATTGGATTATAATTTATCATTTCCAAATGAATATTTGTAACAGATTAAAATGTCATGATTCTAAAAGGGTCGATGGGGAAGAGATAGGTCAAGGGAGACAGGAGAGAGATTCTACGGATAAAAAAGCAAGGGGAGAGAGACACCTGTTGGCATCTTTCTCCCCCTTAGTTCAGTCTTGTAGAAAGGACCGGTTATTTCACGAACTTGATCGCTTTCACTACGCCGTTCTCTTCTACAGCAAAGATATATACCTGACCGCGTTGCAGACCCGGAGTAGCTACGAAGGCACCCTGACCGGAAATAATGCCGTTAGCAACCATCTTGCCGTTGATGCTTACAATCGAGTAGCGTCCCTTTTCGCAGTTGTTTACGTAGATACCGTTTTCAGCCACGTTGATGGTCACGTCAGACTGCGGAGCAATCGCTTCGTTTTCTGTTACGTTCTGGAGCAGGTTGGTCTTGAAGAAGAAAGTAGCGAGAGGCATTCCGGTTTCCACATTACCTTGGTTCGGAATGATGATCTGGGTCTTACCCTGGTCACCTACAATGCCTGTGACAAATGCCAATGTGCTATACATATCCTCATCATCAATCGGCTTCAAATAGTCAATGCAAGAATAAAGGCTGTCTTTTCCTGCTACAGATGTTAATTTAGCTACCTCGACATCAATTCCCATCTCGTCAGTATATTCACCGTTTTCCCATGTGCTTTTCCACATTTCAAACAGTCCAGTCTCTTCTTCTGTTGCACTTGCAATACCCATCATGACAGCTTTAATGGCAGAAAGCGTGATTCCCTTATCGTCCAATGGAGCAACGGAAGCCATAATCGTACTGTCTTTGCTGATTAATCCCCATTCTTCTTCAAAAGTATTCTTTTGATATTCAGAAACCACTTTCGTGAGGTAGTATCCATCCGTACCCCGAGAAGAGTTGACAGAGTAAGTATATTTCGTGTAGTTGTCAATGGCCTGTCCGTAATCATCGTAATCAAGGGTTACCACAGAATCAGCTACCAACGGCATCAGCTGAGTCGGATTGTAGATATACTCTTCTGAATCCAACAGTTCTGTTCCAGTGGTCAATCCTATTTTAGTGGTTTTCTTGATATATCCCTCTGTTGTTGCCTTGGTCGGATCGGTAATTTCGCTAAAGCTCTTCAGATATTTTGCATCTTCACCAAACATCATGGCACTCAGACCCATACCGACTTCACCCAGCGTCATTTTCAATGTAGAGATACCGTTGCTGGATGCTTGATCCAATGTCAAGATGTTTCCGTTTTTGAGCCAACTCAAATCAGGAAGTTCTATACCACTGACACCCGGAATCTTTCCCAACTGTCCTATAGAGGCAAGAACGCCTGTCACCTCCATATCAATCTTCAATAATTTGAAAGGAATCATTGCATCAGTCGGTTCAACCGTCAAATTCAGCGAGATACCTCCTAAACCACTTGTTGCAGAGATGGTTTGAGGCAATGAAATGTTCATTGAAACCGGAGTAGATGTTTGCACAGAAGTATAATTGCTAAAATAGACGGGCAAAGCTTGTAAGTTGATTCCCATAGCTCCCAACATGCCTTGCATGTTCTGCAACTTATCGCCTTTACCGGCAACAGTTACAATATTTGCCACATTTAAATGTACGCTATCCGGTTGAATGCTGACTGTCGGCATCGAAGTGGTTGTCAACAAGGCTGCATCCATATCACCAGCCATCAAGGCCTTCACGTCAAGTCCGCTTACAGTTTTTACCTGCTCCAACATGGCAGGAACGACAGCTTCCACAAAAGCACCGGCCTGCGCAGCAGTCGGCTGCTGTTGTGCTGACACAGGAATGGCAGCAAAGCATGACAAAGCTGCCAGACTAATTGATGTAAAGATTTTCTTCATACACTGTTTATTTTTAAAATAATAATCGAGGCAAAGATACAGCTTTGGGTGAGATAATCAAACCCTTACAGGATGGAAACTTTGTCGTTTTTCGGGAATTAACTGTTCTATTATTAAAAAGAGGATTTCTTTCTTATATAATATAATGTATAGGGTGCCTTCTATGATAGTTTTTGGAAAGTAAATCGGTTTGATTTTGAAAGTCTATTTGAAAAAACGTTACTTTTGTCCTATGGATAAGAAAATTAAGGTGATAAGCGGACCATTAAGAAAAGCGATCGTCATGGGGGCTACCTCGGGTATCGGGCGGGAAGTAGCTTTGGAACTCATATGTCAATTAAACATAACTGCCATTACAGACAAATTTCCCAAATGCGTTTTTACAGAGAGATCTTCATGAAACAGCGGCTTCATTACGCTTGGTTTGCGCCGTGAAACCGCTGTCTATATACACTCTTCAATTACCCTTATTTGCAAACATTCAGATTCTTATCAATCAATAAGAGGTCTTCAAGCTTGGGTAATTGACGTACATTTTGCTTTGCCTTGAAACGAATGATGAACAATTCATCGTTGCCCTCCAAAGTCGGCTTTTCACCGATATTGACAAAAGTCGGATAAAGTGCCTTCGTACCATTTGTATGTAAACGATCGTATGTCAAATTCTCCAACTTCAGCAGATTCCTAGGCTCTACGGAGAGGAATTCTAACTGTTGCTGATTATACGTGATCGAACCACTTAATGCATTGACAGACTGAAGGTCAATACCTTTCACAGATAGACAAACCGTATTACCGGCCTGGTAACTATTCTTGTCATATGTAGCTTCCAAGCGCCCACTGACAGGTGACGATTCTACCGTTCCATCAATTCCATCTTCCAACTGTGTTGTCACTACGGATATATCGTAAGCGTCGATCAGATCGTTGTGATTGATATCACCTATACTGATGTATCCCTCAAAATCACTATCACCACGGCGTAATCCTGTATAATTAATGTATGACGTAAGGTCATTGTGGTCTATCTTGCCGTCGGCATTGATATCGCCCGGTAAATAACTTTCCGTACCAGGCACTTTGAACACATATAACTCACGACCTGAACCGTAGTTACCTACAGCTTCTGTTACACTTAATTTAATGTAGCGGGCTGTCGGTTGATCTGCAAAGGTAAATACGTTGACATCTCCGTTACGTTGCCACTCAAAATCACCTGCTTCGGTCCAATGTTCCTTATCCAAACTGTAGGCCACTGATCCCTTCAGTAACAATCCGTTACCACCGTCTAACCGGCCCAAATAATGGAATTTGTCAAGTGTATTGATTGTACGCAGATCAATGGTCAGTTCAAAAGGAACTGCCTTTTTCCCATACTCAGAATGCCAAGTATCGCCACTTTCAGCGAAATCAAAGAGACGGAACACTTCAAAACCTTCCTGACTTGGTGCCGTGACTTCACCCTTCAGATTCGGAATGGCAAATTCCAACGGATTATTTTTGGTACGTGCTCCGAAACTTGCCCAATCAGACACCCCATCAGCATTGACTGAACGGATCTTGAATGTGTAGTCTGTTTCTGCTGCCAAATTCTCGAACAGGAGCTGTGTGTTGCGAATAGTGCTGAAACACATATCATTCAACTCTATTTCGTAGTAATCTGCATTGTCCACCCTATTCCATGTCGGTCGCAATGTATAGGCTTCCGTATTCTCTGGAAGAATCGTAGCTGTTGGAGCTGTCAATGCACCATGTTTGACACGGGTCTTGTCAGTTGGCTTGAATGCAAACCCTTTGACTGTCACTGTGACCACCTGCTTTCGAATATCAGTTTTTGCCAGTTTCACACGCAGTTGCGGATTCTTCACAATCTTCACCTGTTCAAAAGGACTATCCGGTGTTGAGAAGCGATTCAATTGAGGTGCCTCCTCATAGTAATAGAGATTCTCTCCCTGTTCGAATTGGGACAATGAATCCGCTTCCGTCAACTTGATCCGTTGTGTACCGATCATGGCGCTGACTGTTTTCGGACGGGCTGTCGCATTGATCCGCAGTTCCGTTGTTTTCTCTGCTACAAAACCTTCAAAGTCACCTTCCGTACCATGCAGTTTGACGGTCAACTGATCACCGGTCAGATCAGACTCAATACGAGTGCGTACGGCCTGTCCTGATTTGTAAGCTTCTGTCAAACCATCGTCATCGTATTCGGTCATTTCCGAATGACCGTATGGATACAGCTCATAAATCCGAAGTTGGTTGTTGATTTCACTCACGTGGTTGTTCGGATTCGTCATTGGAATGATGGCCCCGTTACGTACAAAGACAGGCAATTTCCACAGCGGAGCCGGGAAATTGTTGATTACCCGTCCACCCTCGTACAGATCACCATTGAAGTAGTCGATCCATTGTCCGGCTGGCAGATAGATACCGTCTCGAATATCGTTGCCTTCTGCATCTGCTTCAGTAGCTTGGTAAATGGGAGCCACAAGAAAATCAGGGCCAAAAAGATATTCATAGCGGGTAGCTACACCCAGTGTGTAGTCATTCGGATCATCCAGAAAGATGGCACGGATCAAGGGCTTGCCATCTACTGCTTCATGTGCATAGGTATAGGCATAGGGCAACAGTTCCGACTTCAATTTCAGATAGAGACGATTGATTGATGTAGCCGGTTCTCCCAACGCGTGAGGATATTTCTCATTACGTCCCCAGCCATCCATATTCAACTGCATGATGCTCCATGTTTTCCACTGGAAATCACGGGTATTGACCACTGCATTCTGTCCTCCGAAAATACCATCCATATCCGATGAAATATTGGGTTGTCCGGAGAGTCCGGAACCGATGTATGTCGGGATATGAAAACGGATATATTCCCATTCTCCACCAGTCTGATCACCCGACCAGATACCGGCATACCGTTGTGTACCGGCCCATCCATCCAACGAAATGATAAAAGGACGTGCATTGTTGCCATAATACGGCATGACCTCTCCTACGTCTGTCACTCCGTTCAGTCCAAACGAGTATCCGGCACCGACCCATGCCACATCTGTTTTCAGGACACGTACCCCCGCATCACGCACCTCTTTGACAATATCACGTTGTAAAAGCGCACTGATACCCTCTTTAGGATGCAGGTCGGACTGTGTCCAAAGACCGATTTCCACCCCCTGCTCCCGTGCATAATCGCCAAATGATTTCAGGTTCTCCACATTTCCGTCCAGTG
>JBJECC010000096.1:0-12734 GCA_051870655.1 Parabacteroides sp.
CGAAATGGATCGATGCGAAGCATGGCATCAACAGGAAGGCATTGGAGACACAGGGGGGAGAGGGCATCGGTTGGATGAAACTCTATATTTCGCCTTCTCTTCCCCAGAAAGTGTTGCAACTGCAAACGCTCAAGGCAAACCAAGCCAGAATATACAAAGATGAGCAGGGAGCGGTGTTCCTGCAACAGGATCTGGACCATGTTCCCCTTCCTGAGGAAGAGGTGGGTGGTAGAAAGGTGTTCCTGGCAGACTGCGATGCGCAACAGAAGGCATGGCAGGAAAAGGTCAAGCGTATCCGCAAGAGTTCCCTGAAATATGATGCCCAAACGGGATGGTGGCAGATTCCCCAGGGAAGTGTGAAGGAAAAGAGTATATGGAAGGGCAAACAGGAGGGTGACTTCTACCATATTATATATAAGGAACAGAATGAGAACCGGGAGTTTTGGGTGGATGGGGCTACAGGATTTACCTACACGCATCAACCTGTATTCCGGAAAAGGGGCTTTGTGGAGTTGCTGGTGGATGGGGAGGTGGTCTATATCCTGAACATTCACGAGGAGCGTTTCATGCCTTACCGCAATTGGGAGATACGAGCCGATGAACGCATTTGTACCCTTGGCAACAAACTCTATTTCTGTGAGGAGAAGGAGGGAAGTGCCTATCGCATAAAGAAACGTAGCGAAGATTTCCGCATGTTCGTCGTAGAAACGAAATTCCCTCATGACCATTCAGATACAATTGAATTTGATGAGTTTATGATCATCAACAAAGCCGGAAAGGAGCTGGAGATAAAGAAGGGGTTTTCAGCAGCCTTTTAAAAGTAACGGATAATTCTTCCATATCGGAACAAGTGAGCGATAAAAATTCCCTATATTTGCTTCATGGATTAACGAAGAAAGGAATATAAACGTGGAAACAAGAATAAAACTTCATGTCAAAGGACTGGCGAACAGCCAGGCACAATCGGGTGCATACGCATTGATTCTGGCAGAGGATGAGGGTCCCCGACGCATTCCCATTATTATCGGAACCGCGGAAGCCCAATCCATTGCCATTTCGTTGGAACATATCCGCCCGCCTCGTCCGTTGACACATGACCTGTTTGTTTCGTTTCTCCATGCGTACGGTGTGGAGCTGGAAGAGGTGTTTATTTACAAATTCAATGATGGCATTTTCTATTCCGAACTGCATTTGACCGACGGGTCGAGGCGTATCGAGCTGGACTCCCGTACCTCGGATGCGATCGGCATTGCCTTGCGCTATAAATGTCCGGTCTATACGACACCGGAAATTCTTGAACAGTGTGGCGTGATTCTGGAGGAGGTGACTCCCAAAGAGACGCCCGAACAGCAGGCGGACAACGCCTTATTGGAGAAGGAGCCGGAAGAGATTCAGGATGAAGCGGAACTTCAGCGATGGTTGGGTCTGCTGGATGCATCGGAGTTGCAGGAGCGTATGGACAAAGCCATCGAAGAGGAGCATTATGAGTATGCGAAAATGTATAAAGACGAGATGCAACGCCGTCAAGGGAAAAAGGAATAGTCAAACAAAAATCTAATCATAACGGAAAATGGAATGGGACGGGATGTCGGTGATTCGGGGCATTGTGGGTGTCGTAGTCATTGTGGTGATTGCCTATGCGTTGAGTGATAATCGGAAACGGATTGATTGGAAGTTAGTGGGCGGAGGACTGTTGTTGCAGTTCCTCTTTGCCTTGCTGGTGCTGTATGTGCCTGCTTTCAGCGGATTGCTGGAGATGTGTGGCAAGGTATTTGTCAAGCTGATGCATTTCACGGGCAGCGGTTTGGAATTTCTATTGGGCCCGTATGCGTCCAAAAAGAACGGATTCAGTTTCCTGCTTCATTCGTTGCCGATTGTGGTATTCTTTTCTGCGCTGGTCTCTCTGCTCTATCATTGGGGCATTATCCAGCGGGTTGTGGGAGTCCTCTCCTGGATTCTTCGCAAATGCATGCACATCTCCGGTACGGAGGGATTGGTTTCATCCGGAAATATTTTTATGGGTATGACGGAATCGCCGGTCTTGATCAAGCATTATCTGCCTACGATGAGCCGGTCGGAGGTGTTTCTGGTGATGGTTTCCGGTATGGCGACCATCTCCGGTTCGGTGATGGGAACTTATATCAGTCTGTTGGGTGGAACTGATCCGGCTGGACAGATTCTGTTTGCCAAACACTTGCTTTCCGCCTCCGTCATGGCAGTCCCCGGGTCCATTGTCATTTCCAAATTGCTGTGTCCGCAGACGGAACCGGTAGACAAACGTTCCGTCCGTTTACAGAAAGAGTCTGGCAATCTGTTGGAGGCGATTTCCCGTGGAACAGTGACAGGTGTACAGCTGTTGACCAATATTGCCGCGATGCTGCTGGTATTCATCTCTTTGATCGCCTTGGCCAACTATCTGCTCTGTGATCTGATCGGTCATTATACCGGTTTGAACGACTGGATCGTACAATGGACGGACGGACGCCAGCAGGGATTGACTTTCCAGTTCTTGTTGGGTGTTGTTACAGCCCCTTTGGTGTGGCTTTTAGGAGTGCCGGGTCCGGATGTGATGTGGGTCGGTTCGCTGCTGGGCCAGAAGACCATATTGAATGAGTTTGTGGCCTACTTCCAGTTGCAGCAATGGATGGAAGCCGGTATTTTTGCCAGTCAGAAGTCCGTCATCATGTCCACCTATCTGTTGTGCGGTTTCGCCAACATCTCCTCTATCGGCATTCTGCTGGGAGGACTGGGAGTGCTGGCTCCGGAGAGACGTAGTCTGATTGCCAGCTTGGGTGTCAGATCCATGATTGGCGGAGCCTTGGTGTCCCTGCTTTCCGCTACGTTTATCGGCTTGATCATCAGTTAATCTGCTTTTAGGGGAATCGCAGGGTGAATGTGGTCGGCCCTGCCGGATCGGAATGCAGTGTGATGGAGCCGCCTGACAACCGCATGATCTGTCGGGAAATGGAGAGTCCGATGCCGCTGCCTTCTGTTTTGGTCGTAAAGAAGGGGATGAAGATGTGTGCGGCCACATCAGGAGGAATGGCAGGACCGTTGTTGCTTACCTCCAAGAAGATGGATTCCTGCTCGTTGCAATAGGCTCGGAGTTCGATGTGTCCGTCCGGTTTCTCCGGACCGATGGCTTGCATGGCATTTTTCAGCAGATTCTGTACGACCTGCCCGATCAGTTGCTCATCTGCATAGAGAATCAAATCATCCGGTTCTACCGTAACCTGAATCGTGATGTTGGGATAGTTGAAATGATGACGTGCCAGTTGTACCATCCGTTCGGCAAAGTGGGCCACATAGAAAAGGGTAGGATGTGGGGTCGGGATATGGGTGAATTTCCGATAGGACTCCACAAAGGCTATCAATCCTTTTCCGGTGGTCCGGATCGTCTCCAGACCGTTGCGCAGCTCCTCGCTCTCCTGCCCGTAGAGTTCCAACAACGTATCACTCAAAGAGGTGATGGGAGTGACCGAATTCATGATTTCATGGGTCAGTACACGTGTCAACCGGATCCATGCTTCGGTCTCATTCTGCTCCATCTCATCGCGTATATCATTGATGGCCAGAAGGCGCACATGCTTTCCTCGCAAAGACATTTCGGAAGCCCGGATCGAGAGGTTGACACCTCCCTTTTCAGTGTCGAAAGAGACCTGACGCGTTTCACCGGGACGAATCTCCTGTACGGCTGTTTCCAGATGGGGATGTATGCGGTTCAATTGATGTACCTGTAGGAAGAGGTGGATTCCCAACAATTGCAGTGCGGCCTGGTTGCTTTGCACAATGTGCCCTTGGTCGTCAATCACCACAATGCCGGTATCGACGGCATTCAGGATCAACTCATAATACTTCTCCTGCTCGAACGCTTCCGCCTTGGCTTGAAAAATCAGTTGGATGATCCGGTTCAATGCCCGGTTGATCTGCTGTTCGGTGTGGGGTTGTTGCTTATGGGTGGAGTAATGGATTGAATAATCGTTGTTTTCGATGGCCTCAAACATGAAGGATACCTTTCGGGCATTGTCGTGCATCAGCCGAATCAGGAAATAGAGCACGATCCCTTCGATTACCAAGATCGAGATGGCCGGAAACCAGATTCCCCGGCAGAAGAATACCGTACATCCGGCAGTCAGGAGAATCATCAGAGCGATCAGTACACCCGGGGTATAGAAATAGCGTTTCATCAGAGGCCGTATCGTTTGATTTTGTTGTAAAGCGTCTGTCGGGAGATTCCTAACTGGTTGGCGACAAGTGACAGATTCCCTTCAAACTTGCGTATGGCCTCCTTGATCATTTGATATTCCATCTGTTCCAGTGTCATGGCAGGCTGTTCGGCGACGGGTTCTGTGTCCGGTGCCGGTGCAAACTCAAAATCGTGGGGGTTGATCTCCGGTCCGTCACTGATGATGACCGCCTTTTCCAACGTGTGTTCCAGTTCACGGATATTGCCCCACCAGGGTTGTTTCTGGAGCAGCCTTGCCGCTTCGTCGCTGAGATGCATCTTCGGTTTGGCGTAACGGGTGGCATATTTGGCCAGGAAGATTTCGGCCAACGGAACAATATCTTCCGTACGTTTCCGTAAGGGGGGAATCTCCAGATGAATGGTGTTCAGCCGATACAACAGGTCTTCCCGGAATTGCTGTTTCTGTACCAATGCCGGGAGATCTCGGTTGGTGGCAGAGATCAGCCGGATGTCAATGGGGATCGGTTGGTTGCTGCCCACGCGGGTGACACTGCGTCGTTGCAGCACGGTCAGCAACTTGGCTTGGAGATGGTAGGAGAGGTTGCCGATCTCATCCAGGAAGAGTGTCCCGTGGTTTGCCGCCTCAAACTTGCCGGGCCGGTCGCTACGGGCATCCGTGAATGCCCCTTTGACATGGCCGAACAGCTCGCTTTCGAAGAGGGTCTCCGTAATGGCTCCCATGTCCACCGCCACCCAAGCCTCCTCACGCCGGTTGGACTGACGGTAAATCTCACGCGCCAACATCTCTTTTCCTGTACCGTTCTCGCCGGTAATCAGAATGTTGGCATGGGTGGACGCCACCTTTTCCACCAACAGCCGTAGGTGTTGCATGGCTTCGCTCTCGCCCCAGAACATCGGGCTCTCCGATGTGTCTTGCGGCCGGGTTACAGGCTGGTTGCTACAGGCTTTCTGCAATGTCTCCAGCAGCTTCGCATTGTCGAATGGCTTGACAATGAAATCGACGGCTCCCTCCTTGATGCCACGGACAGCCAGCTCGATGTCCGCATAAGCCGTGAAGAGGACAACCTGGGTCTGAGGGTGATGCTGCTTGATGGCATGCAGCCAATAGAGCCCCTCGTTTCCGTTGTTGACGCCGGTATGGAAGTTCATATCCAGAAGTACGACATCCGTTCTCTCTTTTGCCAACAGGTTCAACAGCTGATTCGGATCCGAGAGGGTATGTACCCGTTCAAAATGACGTTCCACCAGCATACCCACCGCCATCAGAATCTCTTTGTTGTCGTCTACCACTAAAATACTTCCTTGTTTTGCCATTGTTTCATGTAGAATTTGAGCAAAGGTACAAATATTATTTCGTATCTTGCCGACCTGATTGTGTAATTGTTTGTTGTTTAATGGTATTCAAAAAGGTTAAAGCTATGATGAATGAAACGGACAGACGGAATAATTGGTTGTGTACCCTGTGGGGATTGTTGTGCCTGATGTACCTTGCGAGTGGTTGTTCTTTTCACCGCTCTTCAGAGGAACCCTTGCCGTATCACCCTTGTGTGGAAGCGTTTACATCCGGGAAGATTTCCCGTTATTCTCCGGTTTATCTGATCTTCAATCAAGAGGTTGACTCTACCCTCCGGCCCTTGGTGGCCAAACAGATGTCCATTCGTCCTGCTGTGAAAGGTACATTCCGTTTTGAGAACGGCCGTACGGTTGTTTTCGAACCGGCCCAGTCGTTGGAGCGTAACCGTACCTATCAGGTGACGGCCGATTTGGGACGTTGGTTTGATCTGGAGGGTGCGGAACGGAAGTTTACCTTCCAGTTCAGTACGCTGCCCACTCTTTTCCGGGCTCATCTGCAGTCCATGGAGGTGAATCGGAAACAGCCGGACTGTTATGATTTCAATTGTGTGCTCTATTCGCCCGACCGTGAAGAGGCTGTCACGGTGGAGTCTTTGATGAAGTGGTCTGAGCAGGTCGAGACACAGTGGTCTCACTCGCCGGACGGGAAACGGCATGAGCTGCGGGTGGTCGGTGTGCCGGCTGGTCCGGAGCAAGAACGATACATAGCGCTTTCTGTGGGAGCCAATAAATGGGATGTCCCGGAAAAGGAGCTGATTCAACTCCGTGTGCCGCAGAAAGATCATTTTTCCCTTTATGACGTGCGGTATGAGCAGGATCCGGAACGATTTGTGGAACTGACCTTTACCCGTCGGTTGGATGGCACGCAGGAGATGCGTGGACTGGCTCGGTTGGCGGACAATACGACGGAGACTGTCACCACAGAGGACAACAAATTGCGCCTCTATCCCGATCCCGGACGTAAAGGAGTGGTTTCACTCTTTCTCAGCCGTGACATTCGCAGTGAGCAGGGCGAGACCTTAGGAAAAGATATGGAGCAGGAGGTGAGTATCGGACAGGAGGTGCCGGCAGTGCGTTTTGTCGGTCGTGGTGTGATCATCCCTCAGTCAGAGGAGTTGTCCGTTCCCTTCCAGGCGGTCTATCTGCGAGGGGTCGTCGTACGTGTAATCCGTATTTTGCAACAGAATGTCGGGCTCTTTTTGCAGGAAAACGATTTGGACAGTCAAGGGTATTTGTTGCGTGTGGGCCGGTTGGTGGCACGCAAGACGCTGCTTTTTGATGATCCGTCGCTCGACCTGTCGCAATGGAACACCTTCTCGGTGGATCTCCGGAAACTGATTGAACCGGAACCGGGGGCGATCTATCGGGTGGAGCTTTCGTTTGACCGTCGGCTCTCTGCCTATCCCTGTGGGGAGACAGAGCCACTGACTCAAGAACAGGTGGCAGCAGAGGATGCCCTCCGTTTTCAGGAGGAGTGTGACCATTATGACGGTGGCTATTATTATAATGTAAACGAACAGGACTGGTCGCTCTATAACTACCGGGAACGGGAGGATCCTTGCAAACCCAGTTTTTATTTCAATACGGCTGTAGGCCGGAATGTCTTGGCTACGGATATTGGTCTGATGGCCTTTTCGGATGGGGAGAATAGCTTGCGGGTGTTGGCCCATCAGATCCGGACCACACAACCGTTGAAGCAGGTGGAGGTGGCCGCCTATAATTATCAGGGACAATTGTTGACACAAGGCACGACGGACAAGCGGGGAGAAGTGTGTCTCTCGTTTCCTTCCGGTCGTCCCTATTATTTGATTGCTTCGCAGGGTCAACAGCGTTCCTATCTACGGGTGGACAATGCTTCAGCCCTTTCTCTAAGCCTTTTTGATGTGGAGGGAGAAGTGGTGCAGAAGGGCCTCAAGGGCTTTGTCTATGGGGAACGGGGTGTCTGGCGTCCCGGTGATACGCTGCATCTCGGTTTCCTGTTGAATGACCGGCAGGGTACATTGCCGGAGCGCCATCCGGTGGTGATGGAGTTGTATAACCCGCTGGGCCAATTGTATGCCCGTCAGACACAGAACCGGGGTGAAATGGGATTGTATGCCTTCTCGTTTGCGACGGAGTCAGATGCACCGACGGGGGCTTGGCAGGTCAAGGTGAATGTAGGTGGTACGAGTTTCCAGAAGGGTATCCGTATTGAATCCATCAAACCCAACCGCCTGAAGATTGACCTCTCGTTGCCTGATCTGTTAGTCAAGGGGGAACCGATGGACGGCCGTCTGCATGTGGAATGGCTGCAAGGGGCGACAGCCCGCCGGATGAAATATGACATACAGGGAGTGTTCATTTCCACGAAGACCCGTTTCAACGGGTACGAAGCGTATCAGTTTGATGATCCGGGCCGCTCGTTCAACAGTGAGGAGAGCCGGCTGATCAGTGGCACGACCGATGAGGCGGGCAATGCGCAGGTAAGGGCGGCTTTGGAAGTGGGCCACGCTGCACCCGGAATGTTGTTGGGGCAGGTGACCACCCGTGTCTATGAGGAATCGGGTGATTTCAGTCTGGATGCAACACGGATTCTCTATTCCCCTTTCCGCCGTTATGTAGGTGTCCGTTCACCACAGCAAGGGGATGAGCCGTTGCCCACGGGACAGACCCATTCTTTCCAGGTGGTGACTGTCAACGAGCAGGGTCGGGCAGAAGCCGGTACAGAGGTGGAAGCCATCCTCTACAAAATGGATTGGTACGGGTGGTGGAGTTCCGACCGGAGCCTGTTGGCCAACTATGTAGCCGATTCCTATCATAAACCGGTACGCCGTTTCACCCTGCACACGGATACGCAGGGGAAGGCGACCCTCGACCTGAAGGTGGAGCGGGAAGATTGGGGTCGCTACTATCTCATCCTGAAAGACAAACAGGGAGGACACTCCACCGGCTTGATCACCTATTTCGACTGGCCGGATCTGGAGGGCCGTCGGGACAGCGAGGGAGGAACTGCGGCCCAGATGCTGACATTCCGGACCGACAAATCGGACTACCGTCCCGGTGAGGAGATGGTGATTGTCGTTCCCTCTTCGTCCGGAAGTCGTGCCATTGTCAGTGTGGAGAATGGCACACGAGTCTTGTCGCTGGAGGAGGTGGAATGCCAGGCACTGGAGACGACCGTCCGGGTGAAAGTGACTCCGGAGATGCAGCCTAACTCCTATGTACACATCACGTTGTTGCAACCCTACACACAGGTGGCCAATGATCTGCCGATTCGCTTGTACGGGGTGGTCCCGGTGACGGTCACCGATCCTGGAAGTCGTCTGCAACCGGTTATTCAGGTGGCCGATGAGATCCGGCCGGAAGCGGATTATACAGTAACGGTGTCCGAACGTACGGGTCGCCCGATGGCCTATACATTAGCGGTGGTGGATGAAGGATTGTTGGATCTGACCCGTTTTGCCACGCCCGATCCTTGGGCGGCATTCCATGCGCGTGAAGCGTTGGGTGTCCATGCATGGGATCTATATAATTATGTATTGGGTGCGTATGGAGGAAGTGTGGAGCAACTCTTCAGCATCGGTGGTGACGATGCGTTGAAGAAGGGGCCGAAAGCCATTGTCAACCGTTTCCCGCCTGTGGTTCGTTTTGAAGGCCCCTTCCGGTTGAAGCCCGGGGAAAAGCGGACCCACCATGCCCAGATGCCTAACTACAATGGCCGGGTACGGGTGATGGTGGTAGCCGGTGACGGTGAAGCCTACGGGAATGCGGAACAGTCGGTGTTGGTCCGCAAGCCCTTGATGTTGCTGGGAACCTTGCCGCGGGTGATCGGCACCGGGGAGGAGATGATTGTTCCGGCCACCCTGTTTGCCACAGTGCCGGATGTCGGTGATGTGACGGTCTCCATAGCCTGTCCGGCCGGTATGGAGGTGGTCGGAGAGAAGAGCCGTCAGCTCCATTTCCGGGAGATAGGGGATCAGCAGGCTCTGTTCCGCATCCGGACCCAGCAGACACCCGGCACGGGGAGGATTGTGTTGACAGCCCGGTCGCAAAATGACCAGGCCCGTTACAGTGCAGAGCTGGCCATCCGTTCCGTCAGTGAGAAAGAGACGCGGGTCATACCGGTTACCTTGGAACCGGGCAAGAGCTGGAAACAATCCCTGCCGTTGGAGGGTCTGTCGGGCTCCCGGAGGGTCTCTTTGGAGATGGCTCATGTGCAGCCGGTCAATCTGACGCAACGCCTTGCCTATCTGTCCGACTATCCGCATGGCTGTTTGGAACAGTTGGTGTCCAGAGCCTTCCCGTTGCTTTATGTCGGGCAGTGGGCCGGCTGGGATGCAGAACAACAGCAGATGGCGGAGAAGCGTGTGAAGGAGGTCATCGGCCGGTTGCGTTCCTACCAGACCACGACAGGCGGCTTCTCCTATTGGCCCGGACAGACAGCGGATCAGGTATGGGGCACGGCCTATGCCGCCCATTTCCTGTTGCAGGCCGAGAGCAAGGGGTATTGGTTGCCGTCGGGCTTGAAGAGCCAGCTGATGAACTACCTGCATCGCGTCTCACGCGGATGGAAGGCCACGGAGCATGGGACCTGCCGGCTGGAAGAGGAGAGTGAGGCGTACCGATTGTTTGTACTGGCATTGGCGGGTGAAGCGGAGCCGGGTGCCATGAACCGGATGAAAGAGCAGACGGAATTGACGGAGGTGAGCCGGGATTGGTTGGCATCGGCCTATGCCTGCTTGGGACAGACGGAAGTGAGCCGTCAGCTGCTCACCCGGACCTATGAACTGACTGGGTCGAGACGGATGGCCGATGCGACATTCGGTTGCGACCTGCGTGACAAGGCGATCCGCCTGATGACCTATACCCGTCTCCAAGCTGATGCGGAGGCGGCTGCTTTGGCCGATCAGTTGTCCGGCAGTCTGGCCTCCGATGAATGGTTCAGCACCCATGCCGTTGCCTTTGCTGTCGCAGCGGTCGCTGAATTCCGCAATGCCCATCCGCAGGATGAGCGATGGGACTTCTCCTATCAGGTGGGTACGCAGAAGGGACGGGTACAGCCGAAGCAGGGGACCCTTTGGTCTGGTGCATGGTCAGCCGGAGGAGAAGGATCTTTGCCGGTTGAGTTGACGAACCACGGAGCTTCTACCCTGTATGCCCGTCTGACGATCGAAGGAGAGGCCGCACCGGGCCGGTTGCAACCGGCTGCACAAGGCCTCCAGTTGGCTGCGACCTATACCGATTCGAACGGTCAGCCGCTGGCCGTCGAGTCGTTGGAGCAGGGGACGAGCTTTACCTTGACAGTCACTGTCAAGAATCCCTCCCCGGAAGATTATGCCCATCTGGTGTTGACACAGATTGTACCGGCCGGCTGGGAGGTGCTGAATACACGCTATCTGGCCGACACGCCGACTGCCGGTACCGTTGGGGCTGTCGATTATCAGGACATTCGGGATGATCGTATCTACAGCTACATCAATCATCTGCCAGCCGGACGGCAAGTCACGCTTTCGGTCCGTCTCTGTGCGGTCTATCCGGGACGTTTCTATCTGCCGGCTGTCCGTTGTGAAGCGATGTATGATGCCCATGTCCAGGCGCATACGGGGAGTGGCTATGTCACCGTGAAGTGATCTTTCCGTCCGGCAGGATGAACCATTGGGAGTCCTTGTTTGTTATCATTACAAACAAGGACTTTGTATTAATCTTTTAAATGATCTGAAACCATGGCAAAGAAAAACTTCATTTTAGACACCAACGTCATGTTGCATGACCATCATTGCATCGAGAATTTCCAGGAAAATGATATCTATCTGCCGATTGTCGTCTTGGAAGAGTTGGATAAATTCAAGAAAGGAAATGAGCAGATCAATTACAATGCACGGGAGTTTGTCCGTGAGTTGGATTTGTTGACGGACGACGATCTCTTTTCCAAAGGGGCTTCATTAGGACCGGGAAAGGGGATTTTGCGCGTAGTCGTTTCGGGCCATTATCATCAAAAGATAGCCGAGATTTTCCCCCAACGGATTCCGGACCACCAGATTCTCTCCTGTACGTTGGAGGTGGCGGAAAAGCATCCCGACATGCAGACCATTCTGGTGAGCAAGGATGTGAATTTGCGGATGAAAGCCCGTTCCTTGGGGCTGAAGGTGGAGGATTATATCACCGACAAGGTGACGAATGTGGATATATTCGAACGGTCACAAGAGACCTATGAAGGAATAGACGCCGCGTTGATCGACCGGATGTATGCGTCTCCGGATGGCATCGAACTGGAAGAGTTGGGTTCGCTGGCCGGCACCGTGGAGCCCAATGAATGTTTTGTCCTCAAGAGTGAACGCAATACGATTCTGGCGCGTTACAATCCCTTCACGCACCGGGTCAAGAAGGTGGAGAAGGGAAGTAACTATGGAATCCAGCCGCGCAATGCCGAGCAGAGTTTTGCGTTCGAGGTGTTGAACGATCCCGATGTGAAGCTGATCGGCCTCACGGGCAAGGCAGGTACCGGAAAGACGCTGTTGGTGTTGGCCTCTGCGCTGAAGCAGGCTGCTCACTACAAGCAGATCCTGCTGGCCCGTCCGATTGTCGCCTTGGCCAACAAGGATTTGGGTTTCTTGCCGGGCGATGAGAAACAGAAGGTGGCACCCTATATGCAGCCGCTGTTTGATAATCTCAATGTGATCAAGGCGCAATTCGCACCGGGCAATGTGGACTGCCGGCGGATCGATGACATGCAGAAGAACAATCAGCTGGTCATCGAGGCATTGGCCTTCATCCGTGGCAGAAGCCTGTCGGAGACCTTCTGTATCATCGACGAGGCACAGAACCTGACCCCGCATGAGATCAAGACCATCATCACCCGTGCAGGTGAGGGAACGAAAATGGTCTTCACGGGGGATATCCAGCAGATCGACTCACCTTATTTGGATGCACAGAGCAATGGCCTGGCCTATATGGTGGACAAGATGAAAGGGCAGGACCTGTTTGCTCATATCAACCTGATCCGCGGCGAACGGAGCCAACTATCGGAACTGGCCTCCAATCTGCTCTGATTTTCTTTCTTGATGGGATTCTTGAAGTAGCACTTGGTATTCGTACAGAACCTTTACTCTGAATCCCATCAAGACACATTTCTGAATGCCTCGTCGTACGGGCTGGGAAACGTATCAGATAAGTGGCCTTTTTGTCGCTCCGGGCT
>JBJECC010000097.1:0-12648 GCA_051870655.1 Parabacteroides sp.
CTTCCCCCCATCAAGGTGGCCAGCTCGTCGTGGACGATCTTCACCATCAATTGGCCCGGCTTGACAGACGTGAGCACGTTCTGTCCCAATGCCTTTGCCTTGACCGTGTCGGTAAAACTCTTGGCTACCTTATAGTTTACGTCCGCATCGAGCAATGCTTTCCGCACATCTTTCAGTGTCTCGGCTACATTGATTTCTGTGATTCGGCCTTCACCTTTCAACAGTTTAAACGATCTGTCTAACCTTTCGCTTAGATTCTCAAACATATTCGCTGTATGATTTTTATGTATTTCTTTTCCTTCAATTTGGAGGACAAAGATACAATAAAGAAACGAAAGCCGATACACATTCGGGAAAGAATGCTTACCTTTGGCACAGAAACGAGTGCCTTGGCCTTGTTTTTTAATGTGAATATTGATTAGTAATGCCGAACAGTTTACTTGCTACACTGCTGTTGCAGATCATTGTGGTGGGCTACACGCCAGGACCCGCCAATATTTATGCGCTTACCATGTCTCTCAAACATGGCCGGAGAGCGTCGTTTGTGATGTGGTTGGGGTTGTTGACCGGTTTCTCTATCGCGGTCTGCACATTGGCAGTACTGACTCACTACATTGGCGTGGCGTTCGGTACGTATGTGTCCTATCTGAAATATTTGGGGGCGGCCTATATTGTCTATCTGGCTTATAAGATCGGCCGTTTCGGCAATGCCGGTGATGGCAAGCGGCAGAACTGTGGTTTCCTAAACGGTATGCTGGTGCAGCTGACCAATGCCAAGATGCTCCTGTTTGATCTGACGGTTTTCAGTACCTTTGTGTTGCCCTACACCGACAGCCTGTCCAGCCTGCTGGAGGTGTCCGCGTGGCTTTTGATTGCCGGTCCGGGTGGCAATCTGCTTTGGTTGGTAGCCGGTTCCTTCATGCGCCGTATTTTTGAAAACTACCAACGGCAGGTCGATACCGTCTCTGCCGTTGCGTTAGTCCTTTGTGCAATCTACATCTTAGTCTGGTAATTGTTTGCGATCTTCACCAAGATCAGCATGATAGGCACTTCCACCAAAACACCCACCACAGTTGCCAAAGCAGCACCGGAATTCAGTCCGAATAACGATATGGCTACGGCAACAGCCAACTCAAAGAAATTGCTTGCTCCAATCAATCCGGCTGGTGCCGATATGCTGTGAGGCAATCCGATTCTTCGTGCCCAAAAGAAGGCCAAGAAGAAAACGAGAAACGTCTGGAGGATGAGAGGAACGGCGATCAGAATAATATGCAGTGGGTTGTCAAGTATCAATTCTCCTTGAAATGAGAACAGAATCACCAGCGTGAGCAAAAGTCCGGCAGGAGTAATTTTGTCAAACTTGTGTATGAACACTTTGTGGAAATACTCGTTTCCTTTACGGGTAATCACACGGTTCCGCGTGATTATACCACTCACAAGAGGGATAACTACGAACAATACCACTGAAAGAACAAGCGTGTTCCATGGAATTGAGATTCCACCTACACCCAGGAGGAATGCGACGATCGGGACAAATGCAATCAACAGGATCAAGTCGTTGACAGCCACCTGTACCAATGTGTAAGCCGCATCTCCCTTGGTCAGATAACTCCACACAAATACCATGGCTGTACAAGGTGCTGCACCCAACAACACGCATCCGGCCAGATATTGCTCTGCAAGCGCACTGGGAATGACATGACTGAACACGACGGTCAGCAATAGCCATGCAATGCCAAACATGGTAAACGGCTTGATCAGCCAATTGGTGATACATGTGACGACAAGCCCTTTGGGATTTCTCCCCACATTCTTGATGCTTTGGAAATCAATCTTCAACATCATAGGATATATCATCAGCCAGATCAACAGAGCAATGGGAATCGAGACGTTGTAATATTCCAGTTTTCCCAATGCTGATGGTACAGCCGGGAGCCATTTCCCGATCGCTATTCCTGTAATAATACAGGCTGTTACCCATAGTGTAAGGTATTTTTCAAACAACCCAAGATCCTTGTTTTTTTTCATTGTCTGTATATCTCCTTTTGATATAAATGATAGAAACTCTTTTTTATCTCTTCCCTTACCCTTCGGAATTCAGACAGGACAAAATCATCACTTCCTTCTGTTTTTGAAGGGTCGTCAAATCCGATATGCAACCGATGTCTGACGTCACCGATAAAGGCGGGGCAGCTTTCATTCGCTCCACCACATACAGTGATCACATAGTCCCACGACTGATGCAAAAAATTATTCACGTGGTACGGGGTGTGACCGGATATGTCAATACCAGCTTCCTGCATGACTTGTATGGCCAATGGATGTACATGTTCAGCAGGTTGTGTACCTGCTGAGCAAACTGTTATCGTGTCATCAAACGATTGTAAGAAACCGTGTGCCATTTGGCTGCGGCAGCTATTTCCAGTACATAAAATCAATATTCTCATTATTCCTTATAATAAAATGTTAAACAAATAGCCGGAAAGGATCATGAAGAGAGTGACGGTGGCGAAGAATAGGGCGATAAGCCGCCAAGTCATCACTTTCTTTAACAGGGTGGCTTCCGGGATGGAGAGACCGACTACTGCCATCATGAAGGCAATGGCGGTACCCAGTGGAATGCCTTTAGCCACAAATACTTTTACGACAGGTACGATGCCCGCTGCATTGGCATACATCGGTACGGCGAGCATGACACTCAGCGGGACGGCATACCAATTGTCGCGCGACATGTATTGTTCAAAGAATCCTTCCGGCACAAAACCATGCATCAATGCTCCAATCCCGATACCGATAAGGACATACACCAGTACGCTGCATACAATCTGCCACGCATCGCCCAGAATGGAGGGCAACCGTTGGATGAAGGATGTGTGCGTCTGTTCCCATACAGCCGTCTGCCGTTCGGACTGAACCTGAATCTGTTTGACCCAGTCGCTCAAATAGGGTTCGAGGTGCATACGGCCTAACACGAAACCTCCGATACATCCCAACAGGACACCGCTGACAACATAGATCATCGTGGCTTGCAGACCGAACGATCCGAGGAACATCGCTACAGCCACTTCGTTGACCAGGGGAGAGGTGATGAGGAAGGCTAACGTCACGCCAAGCGGAATACCACCTTTCACAAAACCAATGAACAACGGAACGGAGGAGCAGGAACAAAACGGAGTGATGGCACCGAACAGGGCCGCCAGCAGATATTGCAATCCGTAGAGTCGATGTGACATGAGATAGCTCCTCAATCGTTCGATGGGGAAATAGGCATTTACAATACCCATGACCGCACTGATGAGGAAGAGCAGCAGGATGATTTTGATGCTGTCATAGATAAAGAAATTGACAGCTCCACCCCATGCTGTAGTGCCGTCCAACCCCATGACAGAATAGACAAACCAATCAGCAAAATACTGAATCATATCTTTTGCAGATTAGAGACCCAACATCTGTTTCACTTCTGATTCCGAAGGAATCTTGCCCTTCATGACGACTTGCCCGTCCACGACGATGGCAGGTGTTGACAGAATATTGTAACGCATGAATTCTTCAATCTCTTCCACCTTCGTCAGCCGGATAGCCTTACCGCTTGCTTTCACCACCTTTTCCACCACGGCGTATGTACTTTTGCACTTGGAGCAACCCGGTCCGAGCACTTTTATCTCTCTGATTCCTTTGGCATCTATGGAGGCTGCATCATGTATTTTGTTTGTTGCCTCTGTAGGAAGGACGTATCCTCCTTTACATGCACATGTAGTGGGCTTTGATGAGAACAGGGAAGCCCAAAATCCCTTCTTTTCTGTCTTTTCCATTTTGTTTATAGATAAAAAATATATGCATAATAAATTCCGACTAGAATAAACAGGACTGCTACAAGGTAGTTGAACCATCGTTGGAATAGTTGTATCTTGTGATAGAAACCTGCGATGTTCGCCACACTATAGGCCAAGATCCAAGCCACTGTTACTACTGGTAATCCCGTTGCCAGGGCATAAATGGCCGGAAGCGTGTAACCGCCTTCAACTGTGGCAGACATCGGGATGAGCATTCCGAAATAGAATAGTCCACTGGTGGGACAGAATACCAGCGCGAACAGGATTCCCAGCAATAGGCTTCCCCAAGCGCTACGGATCCGTTCGACTTTTTCCGATAGGTTGAAACCGAAACGGAACAAAGGAAGCCTGTCGCCGACGAGCATCCACACACCGATGAGAATCAGTAGCGGGGCAATCAGTGTCTCGCCCCAATGGCTGATGTCCGATTGCAGATCGAACGTGTCAATGCCTTTGTGTACCATGTAAATGAGCGATGCACCGAGCAGGGTGTAGGCCGCAACACGTCCCACGGTGTAAAGGGCTCCATACAGAAATATACGGTTCTTGCTCTCTATTTCCTTGCTGATGAAACCGATGGTAGTGATGTTTGTAGCAAGCGGACAAGGACTGACAGCGGTGAGCAGTCCGAGTATAAATGCTGTCAGCACGGGCATATCACTGCTTTCCAGCCATGTTTGTAGGATTTCCATGATACGGCTATTTCAGTAATTCATGGATTTTATTACTTACTTCTTGAACTCGTCGGTGTATTTACGGGCATTCTTAAAGGCGAATTGTGTCATATCATAGCGTTTCTCTTGCCCCTCTTGCCAACGGTTGACATAGAGTGATGACCATGTGACACGATAGTCTTGGGCTGTTTTTTTACCTTCAGGAGTGGCCATGTCGATGATTTTGAAAACCACTCTTCCCTGTTTCTGTTCGTTGGCAAACTCCTGTTCTACAACTTCCCGCGCATGCTTTTCAATGGCGAGACAGGTGACACAACGTTGTTTTCCGTGGAAATACATCACTTCTACACAGTCTTTCCTGTGGGTCTGTGCCATGGTGCTTATGGCCAGCAGACACAATACCATACATACTAAGATTTTTCTCATACCTTTTATTAATATATTATTCGTAAGTTGACGAACATTGATTGTAAAAAAGGGGGTCAGCAACAACCCTCTTTTTCGCAGACGCACTGCCCCAGCAAACTGTTGAACAACTCTTTTGCCAACAACCAGTTATCACGATTGATACAGTATTTTACTTTCGGAGCTTCCACTTCGCCCTGTATCAGTCCTGCCTCTTTCAATTCTTTTAGATGTTGAGACACTGTCGCTTTGGCAATGGGAAGCTCTTCGTGTATGTCACCGAAGTAACAGGTGTCCTGTTTGGCAAGGAATTGAAGTATGGCGATACGTGCCGGATGCCCCATTGCCTTGGCGAATCGGGCAAGCTGTTCTTGCCGTATGCTGTAATCTTTGTGAGCCATATCTGTTTTGTTTTATTGTTCGCAAATATACGAACAATAAACCGGCTGACAAACGATTCTTCTGCGATTAATGTTTTTTTTATTTCTGCTTTCTATATCCAGTCTTGGGAAGGTGCTGTTGCTCCTGGGTTTTGTCCTGAAAGTAGGGACGCAACGCGTTGCGTAACAACTGGAGTTGTTCGGCAGAGAGGGCGAATGAGGTGGGGAGAACTGCCGGCTGCGGTGGGCAGGGCTGTCGGACGAGCTGGGGAGGGAGCCCAAAGCGGTCGGGAGTGCGGACGGATGAGCCGGCCCGGGCAACTCAGCTCCCCGGGCAGGGCAACTCAGCTCCCCGGGAAGATCCATCCAGTGCGCTGGACAGGGCAGCCCGCTGCGCTGGGCCGTACTGTCGGGGGATGTTGGGGAGAGCTGTCGGGAGCGGTGGGGAGTACTGTTCAGAGTGGCGGGGAGTCCTGCCCGGAGCGATGAGGAGGAGAGATACTTGGAGAAGATTACGGAATTGCGTCAACTTTCACTCTGTTTTTTTGTTTTTTAGATAACAGCCTGTCGGAAAAGTTTTACATTTGTGCAGGAAAAAAACTAAGTGTTATGAAAAAAATGATGATCACGTGCGCTTTAGCTGCACTATTTGGTTTTCAGAGTTTTGCTCAATCTCAATTTGATCAGTATTTTGAGAAAAAGAGCCTGAGAGTCGATTTCGCGTTGAGTGGCAATGCGAAAACACAGGCTGCCGCTATCCAACAATTGCGCGAAGAGCCGGTTTGGGCCGGTCCGCTCAACAATTTGATCGATCCGTTCGGTTATGGAGGCTATTTTATCAATGTGTATGAGGCCGGAACGGACAAACTGGTCTATTCAAGAGGGTTCAATACGCTGTTTGAAGAATGGCGTACGACGGAGCAGGCCCAGGTACAGACACAGTCGTGGAACAACAGTATCTCAGTACCCTTCCCGAAGGGCAAGGTGGATATTGAAATTACGGCACGAAGCCGTGAGGATATGCAGTTTCACCCGCTGTTGAAGATGGAGGTGGACCCGACCAGCATTTTCATTGACCGCAGTCCGCTGAAAGCGAATCCGGCGGTCGAGATTCAGCATAAGGGAAGTGTAGAGGAGAAGGTCGATCTGGTGTTTGTGGCAGAGGGCTATACGGCTGCCGAACAGGAGAAGTTTGTGGCAGATGCGAAACGTTTTATGGAGGCACTGTTCCAGACAAAGCCCTATGACACACGTCGCGATGACTTTAATGTCTGGGCAGTGGGTACCATTTCGGAAGAGTCAGGGACCAGTGTGTCGGGCAAAGGTATCTATAAGAACACAGCCTTGAAAACCGGTTATTATACTTTTGGAGTGGATCGTTATCTGACTACGCAGGATTTGAAGCCGATTCGGGATGCGGTCTGGAATGTGCCTTGCGATGCCATTTTCGTGCTGATCAATACCGATACGTATGGCGGTGGCGGTATGTATAATTTCTATGCCTGTGGTACGGCCGACAACGACCGGACACCTACCGTATTCACGCACGAGTTCGGACACAGTTTCGCCGGGTTGGCTGATGAGTATTTCAGTTCGGAAGTGGCTTACGATGAGAGTTTCTATAATTTGAAATATGAACCCTGGGAACCGAATATCACAACATTGGTCGATTTCGACAAGAAATGGAAAGATATGTTGCCTGCTGCCACTCCGATCCCGACACCGTTGGATGACCAGCACAAAGAGGGTATCGGTGTGTTTGAGGGAGGCGGTTATTTGTCAAAAGGCATCTATCGCCCGAAGGATCATTGCATGATGCGTGACTTGAAGGAGTTCTGTCCGGTTTGTCAGCGGGCTATCTTGAAAATGATTGACTATTATACAGGTAAATAAACAATACGCAACAAATAAAAGGGAGGAGATCGGTATGAAACTATTGGGAAGTTCGCCTATTCGCAGCTTGACAGCTGTCATGTTGGGGCTCATATTGGTGTTATGGCCACAGTTGACCATTCTGTATATTGTCATGGCAATCGGGGTGCTGTTCATGCTTCCCGGCCTGTGGGCACTGGCGAGCTATGTAAAGCTCCGCTATTCCACGCCAAATGCGGTCCTTCGTTTCCCGATCGAGGGAGCCGGTAGTTTTTTACTGGGGTTATGGCTGTTTGTCACTCCTGCCTTTTTTGTCAGTATTTTCATGTTCATCTTGGGATTCGTGCTGGTATTGGCCGGATCCCAACAGGTGGGCACACTGATACAGGCCAGAAACTGGTGTACAGTGCCTTGGTTTTACTACATCTTCCCCATGTTGATCCTCGTCACAGGGGTGTTGATCTTGACCTATCCATTTGATGCTGCCGAGAATACCGTGGTGATTTTCGGACTGGCCACTTTGATTTATGGTTGCATTGAATTGCTGAACTGGTATAAGTTCAGGAAACGGATGGTATCATAATTGCTTGCGATACTCCAAAGGGGAAATTCCCATGTGTTTTTTGAAAAACTTGCCGAAGGTGGACTGGTCCGAGAAGTGCAGTGCATCTGCTACTTGTTGGACTGTTGCCTGAGGAGCTTTCAAAAGGACGCGTGCTTCCATGATCAGCGCATCGTCAATCCATTTGTTGGCAGACTTGCCTGTCAATCCTTTCAACACTAAAGAGAGATATTGTGGCGTGATAAAGAGTTTGTCCGCATAGAAGGAGACCACATGTTGCTCTTTGCAGTGGACATAGAGCAGCTGCAGAAACTGTTCGAACAACTCTTCTTTGCGTGACAATTTCATCGTAGAAACAGAATCCTTATTCTGTCCCAAAATATTTGCTATTTCCAGAAAGAGACCGATCAGGGCATTTTGTAAACGTTCACGTTGGAAAAGGTGGGTGTGATCTTTGATCTTCTCTCGGATGGATTCGATGTATTGATCCAGGAAGAGTGTGTCGTCCGCTTTCAGCTGGAAACAGGGACTTTTTCGGATCTGCATGTAGTGCACAATGGATGGTCCGGAGGAGGACGGTCTGCATATCTCGATGTACTCTTTGGAAATGATGACCAGCTTGGCCCGGAAATCGGGGCTGGAAATGGCTGTACTGATTGCATGGGTCGGCATAATTACGACGAGGTGGTTCGGACCGATCTCGTAGGGTTTATAATCGATGTCAATACGGGTGGTCCCTTGTGTGATCAGTACGAAAGCTAACGCATTCATGCGCACTGGCGTAGCCATATGAGCGGCTTCCATTGGTGTCCCTCTCATTTCTGCTATGGAGAGGTCGTTCTGGAAGTGCTCGATGCCCACAATGGCTTTATTCATATCAGCGATTTCAACCAGAGGTAGATTTTCCATAAGACTATCCTAATATATGTTTATCACGTGGCAAATTTAGTCATTATTTGTGTCTTTGCAACCGTTGGAGGGGGGGATATGGGGAAATGTCATCGTGCCGTGGAAAAATAAATTATATCTTCTCTTTTCTATTTAATAAATTATTTCTAAACTTGCATGATGAAACGTCGGACTGAATTACGTATGGAGTTGACTATATCGTAGATTCTGCCCGAGGGAAAGAGGATGTGCCACAACTAAACGAAAAGAATTATGGAAAAGACATTTCAAATTTCTGTTTTAGAAGGGAATGCTGTTTTACGTGAGTTATTGCCGGAAGCGCTCGGATCTGAACAATTTAATGTGAAGGTTTTTGCGTCGCCGGAGGACTTTTTTGTTGATCTTAGCAATGGAATCTGTAACATCTGTGTGATTGATATATGGGGATCGGAGGATGAGGATTATGAACCGCTTGTACGGACGAAAATGTGTAAAGGGGATTTGCCTGTGATTGTCCTCTGTTCACCCAAAAATCAGTCTGACGTGTGCAAGGCGTTTCAATTGGGAGCAGATGACTTGGTCCGCAAGCCGTTTAATGTGGAAGAATTGAAGGCGCGAATCAAGGCGATTATGAGAAGATGCAGTGGAATGCAAAGAAAACAGGTGCGGACATTGCCTGTGGGTAAGTTTACGTTGAATCTTGTGAAAGGTACACTTATCATGGGTGATACGGTCAAGAAATTGACGACCAAGGAGTTCGATTTATTGAAGCTGATGTGTAGCCGGATGGGTGAAGTGGTGGAGCGCAATGATGCACTGAAGATTGTCTGGGAGGACCAGAGTTATTTCAGCGCCCGTTGTATGGACGTGTATGTGACGAAGTTGCGTAAGATACTGAAGCCGGATCCCTCCATTGAACTCATCAATGTCCATGGTCGAGGATATAAATTACAAATAAAAAATTCCGATGTGTCGGAAGAAAAGAATTGACATGAAAGAATCGATTTTGTTTACGCCGGGACGTATCGGCCCGTTGACATTGCGCAATCGGACCATACGTGCGGCTGCTTTTGAAAGCATGGCTCCGGGGAATGCTCCTTCGGAACAATTGTACAATTATCATCGGTCGGTAGCTGCCGGAGGAATTGGTATGACCACCTTGGCGTATGCAGCCGTGACACAGAGTGGTCTGTCGTTTGAGAAACAGTTGTGGCTCCGTCCGGAAATCATTCCCGGACTGCGCCGGATCACGGATGCCATTCATCAGGAGGGGGCTGCCGCTTCGATCCAGCTCGGCCACTGTGGAAATATGTCGCACAGACAGATTTGTGGTTGTACACCGATTTCTGCTTCCAGCGGGTTCAACCTCTATTCTCCGACCATTGTGCGGGGCATGAAGGGGTCTGAAATATATGCTATGGCGAAAGCCTACGGACAGGCTGTGCGGTTGGCGCAAGAGGCCGGAATGGATGCGGTAGAGGTGCATGCCGGTCATGGTTATCTGATCAGCCAGTTCCTTTCTCCCTATACGAACCATCGTCGGGACGAATTTGGCGGCAGTCTGGAAAACCGGATGCGCTTCATGCGGATGTGTATGGAGGAGGTCATGAAAGCGGCTGGCGACAAGACTGCGGTGCTCGTGAAGATGAATATGCGTGACGGTTTTTCCGGAGGCATGGAGATTGAGGAATCGTTGGAGGTGGCCAAGGCGTTGCAGCAATGTGGGGCGCAGGCGCTGATCCTGAGTGGCGGGTTTGTCAGCCGGGCTCCGATGTATGTCATGCGTGGCACGATGCCTTTGCGCACTATGACCTATTACATGCCCGCCGGTTGGTTGCCTGTGGGTGTGAAGATTGCCGGACGGCTGATGATTCCGAGCGTGCCTTTCAAAGAGGCCTATTTCCTGGAGGATGCCTTGAAGTTCCGCGCCGCTTTGAAGGATATGACGCTGGTCTATGTGGGTGGACTGGTGTCGCGCGACAAAATAGAGGAGGTGCTGAATGACGGCTTCCAGTTTGTCAGTATGGCCCGGGCATTGGTCAATGACCCCGCTTTTGTCAACCACATGAAGGAGGACGAGCATGCCCGTTGTGACTGTGGACACAGCAACTACTGCATTGCCAGAATGTATAGCAAAGATATGAAGTGTCATAAGCATGTGCAGGATCTGCCGCGCAGGCTGGTAGAGGAGATTCAGGAATTGGAGTATAAATAGGCATGGAGAAAAGAGCAGAAAACGCTTGGGCGTTGATTACGGGAGCCAGTTCGGGCATTGGTTTGGCTTATGCGCGGGAAATGGCTTCCCGTGGATATAATATAGTGATAGTCAGTAATGAGAAAGAGGCTATCCATGAGAAGGCAGATGAATTGAAATCGCTGTATGCCGTGGAGGTCATACCGCTGTATCAGGATTTGGCGGTGCCGGGTGCGGCCGATCAGCTGTTCCGTATCTGTCAGGAAAAGGGTCTTTTTATCGAAGTGTTGATCAACAATGCCGGTATGTTCTATTTTGAGGAGATCGTGGAGGAGCCGGTGCGGACGGAGAAGATGCTCTATCTGCATATCATGACGCCTACACAACTCTGTTACCTGTTCGGACGTGAGATGAAGCGGTGCCGCAGGGGATATATTCTCAACATGTCCTCTATGTCGGCCTGGATTCCCTATCCGGGTATTGGTGTGTATGCCTCTTCCAAGCGCTATTTGAAGAATTTTTCGCGTGCGCTCCGTTCGGAACTGTTGGACTATAACGTGAGTGTGACGGCAGTCTGCCCGGGTGCCGTAGCCACAAATCTGTATAATCTGAAAGATAACTTGAAGCTGTTGGCCATTCGTCTCGGTGTGATGATGCGTCCCGAGCAATTGGCACGCAAGGGGGTCAATGCGATGTTCCGTCGCCGTGCGTGGATCTTGCCGGGATTGGTCAACAAGATATGGGTCCCGCTGTTGTTGTTGCTGCCGCATGGATTGGTCCGCTGGCTGATGCGTCATACCGGACTGTTGCCCAAGACAGCATAGCGTTTATGTAGAAATGGAGGAGATATGGCACTCAAACGATTTGGTGTCTCGTTGGAAGACAATCTGTTGGAAGATCTGGACAACTATGTGAAAGCGAATGGTTTTACCAATCGTTCACAGGCGATCCGCTTTTTGATCGAGAAAAATGTCACGGAACAGAAGTGGCAATGTAATCACATTGTGGCCGGAACGGTGATTCTCATGTATGACCAGGTGAAACGGGAAATATCATCGAAGATAGAGGGAATTGAACAGGATTATCAGCAATTGATTCTCTCTTCCTCACATTATTATATTAATAAGAACTTCTGCCTGCACATGGTCACGGTGATGGGAGAGGCCTACCGGCTGACGGAACTGGCGGACCGTTTGACCACCATCAAAGGGATCAAACATGGAAAATTGGTGATGAGTCGTGCCGACTGAATGCAGCGATTGTTGCCTTTTTCGCATCTTTCTCTATATAGGGGGATTGGGGCTTATAGTTAAAGTTTATGTAAACAAGACCCCTATAGTGGAAATATGCTATATTTGCTAATTAAAGAAAGGAGAAATGATTATGAAATCTAAGAAATTGACTTTTTTATGGGTGATGCTTTTCGTGGCTTTCAGTATGACAGCCCAGGAGGAGTTCTTCGATGATGTGTATTTCTCGACGAAAGTGCAGAAGAAAGAGCAAAAGAACATCGATAAACAGCAGGCTGCAACGGCTCGTGCGAATGAATCTACCGTGGTTACCACGACGCGACGGGTGGAAACGCAACCGGATGAGACTGAGTATCCGGACGTGGAAAACGGACGGGATGTGGATGAATACAACCGTCGGTATAGCGGTGTACAAGTGGAAGAACCCTATTACGATGAGGATGAGACCACTGTAGCCGTGGAACCGCGCGACACGAAACGCCGGTCGGATACAGAATATACGGAACGGATTGTCCGCTACCATTCGCCGAGTAAAATCACGATTGCCGGAGCTGATCAGGTAGATCTCTATCTGAGTGATGGCTATTATG
>JBJECC010000098.1:0-12634 GCA_051870655.1 Parabacteroides sp.
CTATCCTTGTTGTTTATATTAATGCGCAAAAATAGGTAAACTCGTTGGATTTTCCGTGAGAATGTTCTTTTATTTTTAGCTTAAAATGATACGATCGCCGTTGCAAAGAGACTAATGCGCACTCCTTCTATGGCTAACAGGGTGTTAGCACAGGAGGTCAGCGTCGATCCTGTGGTGATGACATCGTCGATCAGCAGCACATGCCTGCCTTTGAGCTGCTCCGGCTGTTGCAGATAAAAGGCCTGCCGCATGTTTTTCCATCGTTCCGCCTGGTTGTTACGGGTTTGTGTCCGGGTCGCCTTTTTCCGTTGCAGGACGTGGGTGTTGACCGGCGTGCCCCAGACCGACTGGAGGCCGCGGGCGATCCATTCCGCCTGGTTGTAGCCGCGTTCCCACAGGCGGGTGGGATGCAGGGGAGTCGGGATCAGCTGTTCCACCTGGCAAATGGGGTGCCGTGCCTCTTGCAGGGCGCGGGCCGCCTGTTGTCCCAGCCAAAACGCAAGCCGCGGATTGTTGTGGTATTTGAAACTGTGTACAAGGCGTTGGGCGCGATTCCCCTGTTGGAAACAGAGATAGGCCGTTGCCTGTTCAAACGGGAATTGTCCCGCAAAACGTTGGGTGACGAGGTTCCGGTCCTGGAGGAATCCCGGCATCTTGGGGAGTTCGCTCCGGCAATGGAGACAGACAAACTCCTCTTGCGCCATCAGCTGCCTGCCGCATCCGGGGCAGCAACGGGGAAAGAAAAGATGGAACAGATCAATCCAGAGTGGCTTCCGCTTCATCCTCGTTCGTTTCTTCAAACAGCCGTTTCAGGCAGCGGTTGGTCACTTGGCTTTCAAAGCCTCTTCCGGCGGCAAAACGCATCAGTTTGAGCACAAAGTCCCGTTCGTCCTTGGCTTTGACAGACGCCATTTTGCTTTTGAGCAGCTGCAGGAGAATGTTTTCATACTCCTCTTCCTCGATCGCGGCCAGGGCCGGTTGGTAAGCGGAGGAGGGAATGCCGCGCATCTGCAATTCATATCCGATTTTGACCCGTCCCCAATGGTTGAAACGCAGCTTGTCGTTGACAAAGGCATGACTGAAACGCTCTTCGTCGATAAAGCCCTCTTGCACAAGCCGGTCGATGATGCGGTCTGCCGCCTCGTCCGGCAATCCCGCCGCTCCGATCTTTTTGCGTACCTCTTGGATGCAATGTTCCGATGAGGAACAG
Source organism: Parabacteroides sp. (assembly GCA_051870655.1). Classification (GTDB taxonomy): domain Bacteria; phylum Bacteroidota; class Bacteroidia; order Bacteroidales; family Tannerellaceae; genus Parabacteroides. The sequence goes on from JBJECC010000098.1 coordinate 1,211, forward strand.
TAGGCTGCGGCACGCTGCAGCATTTCTGGTTCAGTCAGCTCTTTCATGTGTATGCGTGTATGAATCGTTCTTTGTCGTACAGATCCCGGATCAGGGTCACCTGTCGGTATCCTTCGCGCTCCAGCATGGCGACCGTCTCAGGGCCGAACAAGGCATTGATCTCGAAATAGAGTTCCCCTTGTGCGGAAAGATGGTGCCGGCCCCAACGGGCGATGGCCCGGTAAAACCGGAGCGGATCGTGATCGGGGACAAACAGGGCCAGGGCCGGTTCGTAGGCGAGCACATTCTTCTCCATCGATGGCTTTTCCCGCTCCAGAATGTAGGGCGGATTGCTGACAATCACGTCCCAGGTTGCCTGAGGGCACTGCGGTGTCTGGCTGAGCTGCAGAATGTCCGCATGGAGAAAGTCGATCGGGACCTGGTGCCGCTGTGCGTTTGTCCGGGCTACGGCCAACGCCTCTTCGGAGAGATCCATGGCCGATACGCGGGCCTGCGTGCCGAAATGGTGTGCCAGTGAAATGGCGATGCATCCGCTCCCGGTCCCGATGTCTAACAGGCGCAGCGGCTTCGGGGCTGTAGCGACGGGATGTGCCGCTTGGATCAGCCGGACCAGTTCGGCTGTCTCCGGCCTGGGAATGAGCACGGAAGGATTGACTTCAAACAGGAGTCCGCAGAAATCAGCCTCTCCCAGGATGTATTGGATGGGCTCCTCTTTGAGCAGACGATCCACAATCTCCCCGATGTGCTGTTTCTCTGCATCGGATATTTCCTTACCTTTGCCGAGCAGCAGCTGATAGGGCTGCAGACCACAGACCCGTTCCATGATCAGGTGGATCATGCTTTGGAGCTCCCCTTTCGGATAGAGGACGCCGAGTGTCTGCTGCATGTAGCGGATGGGATCTGTCATAGGTCTGTCTGTTTTGGTCGCAAAGGTAACCACAAAATGGAAAAGAAAAGATGATAGTCGAAGAAAAGTATATGGCCCGTTGTCTCCAGCTGGCGCGTGGAGGCATGGGGTTTACCTCCCCGAATCCGATGGTGGGCGCGGTGATTGTGCATGAGGGCCGGATCATCGGCGAGGGGTTTCATCGGAAATGCGGAGAGGCGCATGCCGAAGTGAATGCGGTGGCTTCCGTCCGTGACGAGGCGCTGTTGAAGGAATCCACGTTGTATGTCAGTCTGGAGCCCTGTTCGCATTATGGCAAGACGCCTCCATGTGCCGAACTGATTATCCGCAAGGGAATTCCTCGGGTGGTGGTCGGCTGTCTGGATCCTTTCCCAGCCGTGTCGGGCCGGGGCGTGCGGATGTTGCGTGAAGCCGGTGTGGAGGTCGTGACAGGCGTGATGGAGGAGGAGGCGCGTGCCCTGAATGCCGCTTTCATGACGATGCAGACGAAACATCGGCCCTATGTGCTTTTGAAGTGGGCCCAAAGTGCGGATGGCTTTATGGATGTGATCCGGCAGGATGTGTCGCAGCCGGTTGCAGTGCTTTCCTCGCCCGAAACCCAGCGCGAAGTGCATCGGTTGCGGGCTGAATATGCCTCCATTTTGGTGGGAACCCGTACGGCTCTGTTAGACAATCCGTCTCTCACGGTGCGCCGTTGGAGCGGCCGTTCTCCTTTACGCCTGCTGATTGACCGGACGCTGAAAGTGCCCGCCTCCTTTCATCTGCTGGATGGCCGTGTGCCCACCTGCGTCTTTACGGAGCGGGAGGCGGAGGCGCGTGAAAACGTGCAGTATGTGCCGACCGATTTTTCCAGACCGCTCTTCCCCCAGGTGTTGGAGGAGCTGGCGCGGAGGAAAGTAGATTCGCTGATGGTGGAAGGCGGCGCGATGCTGTTGCGGCATTGCATAGAGACCGGATTGTGGGATGAGGCCCGTGTGGAGACGGCTCCCGTCTGCTTGGGAGAAGGGGTTCCGGCGCCCGTCATGCAGGGTTTCCCGGTCAGTCAAGTCGAGTGGCGGGACGGAAAATCACGTTTCATCACCCATTACAAACCGCTTGTCAAGTAGCAGACAAGGAGCTGGAATGCAAAACTAAAATATTATAAATATTCCCTCTTCTTGGATGAGAAGCAAAAAATGTTTCTACTTTTGTGCCTTTATACACGATAAACTTAAGTTTTTGATGAAGAATAAAGTATTACTTTTTATTGCGGGATGCTGTGTTTGGTTGCTGTCATCGTGTCTAAATTCTGATAATGAAGAGGTTGCTCCTTACTATCCGAATTGTCAGATTGCCTCATTCTCACTGACGAGTGATAGTCTGAGTAGCTTGAGCAGCGTTAAATTTACGATAGATCAGTTGCGTGGTCAGATATTCAATAGCGATTCGTTGCCTTATGGAACAGTGATGAAAGACAAGGTGACGGGCACGATTTCCTATGTCAACAGCAGTGTCGTAAACGGCATGGAAGTGTATCAGAAGGCCACAGGCGATACGATTTTATGGAATGGCTCTGATTCCCTGGACTTTTCCCAGCCGGTCTATTTTAAAGTAAAAGCGTATGATGGCCTGACGACGAAGTTGTACGAGGCCTGGATCAACATTCATCAAGTCATACCCGATTCCATGGTCTGGTCGATGGTGGCCACGTTGCCGGCGGTTCCCCGTACGCAGAAGGCCTTGTTGTGGAAGACAACCTCAGAAGAAAAGATATATATGTATATGCAGGCCGCAGGAAATGCAGCGGGCTATCGCCTGTTCTGTTCGCCTGTGGGAGATCCGGTTTGGACAGAGGCCTCTTTGAGTGGTCTGCCCGAGTCGGATTTGGTTTTGGAGCAGATGGCACAGTTTGACGGCCGGTTGTATGTGGCGGCTGCGGATGGCCGGCTGTATGGCTCGTCTGACGGGCTGCAATGGCAGGCGTTGGAGAACGCGCCGGCGGTAAAGGCACTGTATGGTGCTGTGGGCGCGGGTGAAAAGCAGACTCCGGCGTTGACGGCTGTGGTGGAAACGGCTGAAGGATTGCAATTTGCCGCGATGAACGGGGCTCAGGAGTGGACCCTCGGCCAACAGCTGCCTGCGGGTTTCCCGATGAGCGGTTTTGCCACTTCCACTTATAGCTCCATGCACCGTGAATATCTGTTGGCGGTGGCCGGACGGGATCAGCATCAGACACTCTTGAACAGTGTGTGGGGAACGATGGACGGATTGGACTGGGTTTCCTACTCCGATGAGGAACAGCCTCAATTCTCTGAGCGTGAAGGCGTGATGATGACTCCTTATGACGATCGCCTGTTCCTGATCGGTGGATTGGATGCGGAGGGCAACGGCCTGTCGGATGTCTATGTTTCCACAGACCACGGTCTGACGTGGGCTGTACAGGATACGTTGGTCACGATGCCGGAGAATTTCCAGGGTCGTGGCGCCGCTTCGGTGGTGGTCGATCAGGATCAGTTCCTGTATCTGCTGGGTGGAAAGGCGAAGAGGGCCGGCAGCGAGCTGGATGAAGTATGGCGCGGACGAATCAACCGACTCGGCTTTGCCAAATGAAACTTCCGGCCTGGAGAATAATTTTAGAAGGGGTTCAACGTTAGAAAAGGTGGAACAGAGTATAAATTAAACGGATCATACGATGAATTCAGCTTTTCTACGACGAATAGTAGGGGGAATCATCCTTTGGATAGGCATGATTCCGGTGCTTTGTGCACAGGAGTATAAATATGAGATAGGAGGAATGGCGGGAGGCGCCTATTACATGGGCGACCTGAACAAAAACGGCTTCTTCAAGGGATTGAATCCCTCGTTGGGAGCCGTGTTCCGCTACAATGTCAACTTCCGCTGGGCGTTGAAGGCCAACTTGCAGTGGTCTCGGGTGACCGGCAGTACGGATGGGCTGGAAAATGTGTTTCCCGACAATGCGCAGGGTTCATTCAGCAAGAATGTGATGGACTTGGGGGCGCAGGGCGAATTCAATTTCTTCCCGTACAGTGACAAGTTCTCCTATGCGGGCGCAAAACGGTTCTCTCCCTATGCCCTGTTGGGCATGGGCGTGGCAGTCGCTCCCGGCGGGGGCTCCACGATGACCAGTTTCTACCTGCCTTTGGGCGTCGGTGTGAAATATAAATTGAAGAGCCGTTTGAATCTGGGCTGCGAATTCTCGTTCCGCAAACTGTTTTCGGACAGTCTGGAGGGCGATGAACGGTTTGACGATCCTTACAAGGTGGGGAAAAGCACATGGAAGAACAATGACTGGGTCTCTTATCTGCTCTTTTCCGTGACGTGGGACTTCGGCCCCTGCACGCAGCCTTGTAACAATTCGAAAAGTTTGAGTTATTAAGAAATTAGGAAATAACGATGTCGCTGATAGAGAAAATAGACAAGCAACGGTTGCCGCAGCATGTGGCAATTATCATGGACGGAAACGGACGCTGGGCCAAGGCGCGTGGAGAGGCACGCACGTTGGGACACCAGGAAGGGGTCGTTTCTGTGCGTAAGGTCGTGGAAGCCGCTACGAAGCTTGGCTTGAAATACTTGACGATGTACACCTTCTCTACGGAGAACTGGAACCGCCCGGAAGCGGAGGTCAGGGCGCTGATGAGTCTGCTGGTCGCTGCCATCCATCGCGAGACTCCGGATCTGATGAAGAACCAGGTGCGTCTGATGGCTATCGGCGATTTGTCCCGTTTGCCTGAAGAGGCACATGCCACGTTGATGGAATGTATCCGGACTACCTCGGCCAACACCGGCACGACCTTGGTGCTGGCGTTGAGCTATTCATCCCGCTGGGAGATCCTCAATGCCGTCGGCCAGCTGATGGAAGAGGAGAGGAGCGGCAAGCGGGCCGGAGGCCCGGTGACGGAGGAGGAGTTTGCCTCCCACTTGACGACACGCGGCATTCCCGATCCCGATCTGCTGATCCGGACCGGGGGAGAGAAACGGATCAGCAACTTCCTGCTGTGGCAGCTCTCCTACACGGAGCTCTATTTCACGGATGTGTTCTGGCCCGATTTCAGAGAAGAGGAATTGTATGAAGCGGTCTTGTATTACCAGCAGCGCGAACGCCGTTTCGGTAAGACAAGCGAGCAATTAAAATTATAAACAATAGCGTTACTATGTACAAGAGAATAGTGCTGTTTTTTATTTTCCTATGCATGGCAGACGGTCTGTTTGCACAGGAAAGTGACACTACTAAGGTTGAGAAACCGGCGGAGGTACCGGTGATTTCTTACACATTGTCGCCGCGGAAATATAAGATTGCGGATATTCAGGTGACGGGTGTGAAGAACTATGATGATTTTGTGTTGATTGGTTTCTCCGGCTTGTCTGTGGGCGACGAGGTCTCTGTACCGGGTGACGAGATTACGACGGCCGTCAAACGATTCTGGAAGCACGGACTCTTCTCGGATGTGAAGATCCTGGCCACCAAGATCGAGAACGATTCGATCTGGTTGGAGGTGCAGTTGAAGCAGCGTCCGCGTATTTCCGAAGTGAACTATCACGGCATCAAGAAGGGCGAACGCGAAGACCTCGAGGCCAAATTGGGCCTGAAGAAGGGCTTCCAGATTACGCCGAACGTGATTGACCGTACGAAACTGGTGATCCAGAAATTCTTCGATGGCAAGGGATTCAAGAATGTGGATGTGGACATCGTCCAGAAGGATGACCTGGCTCACGAGGGCGAAGTCATTGTGGACATCAACATCGACAAGAATGAAAAGACCAAGATCCACCGGATCTACTTCAACGGCAACGAGCAGCTGAGCGCGCGCACGTTGAAGAAGGCGATGAAGAAGACCAACGAAAAGTTCAGCATCTACAACGACTGGAAGACCAGTTTCCTCGAGATGTTCAGCACGAAGAAGTTCACGACGGAAGAGTATGAGAACGACAAGAAGAACATCATCTCCAAATACAACGAGTTCGGTTATCGTGATGCGGCCCTGCTGGCCGACAGCGTGGTGAACTACAACGAGAAGAAGGTGGACATCTATTTGACGTTGAGCGAAGGACAGAAATACTATCTGAAGGACATCCGCTTCGTCGGCAATACGAAATACTCTACGGAATATCTGGAAGCCGTGCTGGGTATGAAGGGCGGCGAGGTCTATAACCAGAAGAAACTGGAAGAGCGTCTGCATTCGGATGACGACGCCGTTGCCAATGTCTATTACAACAACGGTTATCTCTTCTTCAGTGCCGATCCGGTGGAGACGGATGTGACCAACGACTCCATTGCGTTGGAGATCCGCATTCAGGAGGGACCGCAGGCGACCATCAACCGGGTCATTATCAACGGTAATGACCGGCTTTATGAAGACATTGTCCGCCGTGAGTTGCGTACGAAGCCGGGACAGCTCTTCAACCGCGATGCGTTGATGCGTTCTGTCCGTGAGTTGGCGCAGATGGGACACTTCGACCCGGAAAACATGAATCCGGTGCCCATACCTGACTCGGAGAACGGAACGGTGGATATTGAATATAACCTGACCTCCAAGGCGAACGACCAGATCGAGTTCTCCGCCGGTTGGGGACAGACGGGTGTGATCGGTAAGCTGAGTCTGAAGTTCACGAACTTCTCGCTGAAGAATTTCCTGAATCCATCCACCTACAAGGGCATCATTCCGCAGGGTGAAGGACAGACCTTGACGTTGAGCGGCCAGACCAACGGACGCTACTATCAGGCATACAGCATCTCCTTCCTGGATCCCTGGTTCGGAGGCAAACGCCCGAACACCTTGTCTGTGAGTGCCTACTTCTCCAAGCAGACCGACATCAGTGACCGGTACTACAGCAATATGTACAGCGCTTACAATCCCTACTATTACGGCGGCTACGGCTATGGCTACGGCGGTTACGGCTACGGATACGGCTATGGCAACAGCTATTACAACAATGCCTACGAATACTCTTACGACCCGGACAAGTCCATCAAGCTGTTCGGTCTGTCAGTGGGCTACGGTAAGCGTCTGAACTGGCCGGATGACTATTTCCAGTTCATGGCCACGCTGAACTACCAGCTCTATATGATGAAGGATTGGGACTACTTCCTGGTGCAGAACGGAACGTGCCACAACATCAACCTGGAACTGTTGTTGCAGCGTAGTTCAATCGACAACCCGTTGTACACACGTAGCGGTTCGACCTTCAGCCTCTCTGTCAGTGCCACACCGCCCTATTCGTTGTGGGACGGCAAGGATTACGGAGCGATGCCGGACACGGATCCGAACAAGTTCAAGTTCATCGAGTATCATAAATGGGCCTTCAAGGCGAAGATCTTCTCTCCGTTGGCTCCGCTGACGGTCAAGCGTACGCCGGTCTTGATGAGCCGTGTGGAATATGGATTCCTCGGCGTGTATGACAAGAACAAGCGGACCCCGTTCGAGACTTACTACATGGGTGGTGACGGCATGAGCGGCTACTCCAGCACCTACGCGACAGAGACCATCGGATTGCGTGGATATGAGAACGGTAGCATTGCCGGTAACGGAGGTTATTCTTCCTATGGCTACGCCTACACACGTCTGGCCATGGAGCTGCGCTATCCGTTCCTGCTGGAACCTTCGTCCACCATTTATGGTCTGGTCTTTGTGGAGGGCGGTAATGCCTGGCAGTCCATCAGCGAGTTCAACCCCTTCAAGCTGAAGCGTTCGGCCGGAGTCGGCGTCCGTATCTTCTTGCCGATGATCGGTCTGATGGGTATTGACTGGGCGTATGGTTTCGATGCGCCGAACTACGGCACTACCAGCGAACGGAGCGGAAGCAATTTCCACTTCATCATCGGACAGGAGTTTTAAGTCATGAATCTAACATAGTGAGAGCGTATGAAAAAGTGGTTTGTTTTATGCTGTATGATGCTGTGCGGCACGTTCGCCGGCACGGCACAGAAGTTTGCCCTGATCGACATGGAATATATCCTGAAGAATATTCCTGCCTATGAGATGACAAACGAACAGTTGAGCCAGGTCTCCAAGAAATGGCAAAACGAAGTGGAGGCGCTCCAGCAGGAGGCGCAGAACATGTACAAGAATTATCAGAGCGAACTGGTGTTCTTGTCGGCCGAGATGAAGACGAAACGGGAAGAGGAGATTGTGAAGAAAGAGCAGGAGGCACAAGATCTGAAACGGAAATACTTCGGCCCGGAGGGTGAACTCTACAAGAAACGGGAGAGTCTGATGAAGCCGATCCAGGATGAGATCTACAATGCCGTGAAGGAGATTTCGGAAGACAAAGGGTATCAGATGGTCATTGACCGCGCGTCGGCCATGAGTCTGATTTTTGCCTCTCCGAAGATCGACATTAGCAATGAAGTGCTCCTGAAGATGGGATATTCAAAATAAATGCTTACATTTGTGCGCTTTATCGGAAATAGGGCTGGAACAGAATAATAACAAGTAATTTATAAATTGAGAAAATGAAAAAACTTTTAGTTTTATTGTGTATGTTGCTCCCGATGGGAGTTTTTGCTCAGGAAGTGAAGATCGCGTTCGTCAACACGCAGGATGTCTTTATGGCCATGCCGGAAGTGTCAGCGATGGAAAAGACGATGGCCGATGTCAATGAGGGTTACAAGAAGGAGTTGAAGACAATGCAGGACGAATACCAGACCAAATATTCAGCTTTCGTTTCGCAGCAGGACTCTTTGTCGGAAAACATCAAGCTGAGAAGAATGCAGGAGATCCAGGACATCCAGGCTCGCATCGATAACTTCGTGCAGGTCGCACAGCAAGACGTCCAGAAGAAGCAGCAGGAGCTGTTGATGCCGATCCAGGAGAAGCTGCAGAAGGCGATCAAGGATGTAGGCACCGAGAATGGCTACACATACATCGTGGATCCGGCCGCTTTGCTGTTCACAGGTCCCAATGCCATTGATGCCACCGATTTGGTTCGTAAGAAATTAGGTCTTTAATTTTATATGATGACAAAGACAGGAAGGATGCTCTTCGCTGAAGAGCATCCTTTTTCGCACCTGCCCGGTCCGATCGGGATCTTCGATTCCGGCTATGGCGGACTGACCGTTTTCGACAAGATCCGGGAGCGGATGCCCCAGTATGACTATATCTACTTGGGCGACAATGCCCGTGCGCCTTACGGATCCCGTTCGTTCGAAGTGGTCTATCAGTTCACGCGACAGGCGGTCCGCTATCTGTTCCAACAGGGTTGCCGGCTGGTCATCCTGGCTTGCAACACGGCTTCGGCCAAGGCGCTGCGCACCATCCAGCAGCGGGATCTGCCCCGTTGGGATGCCACGCGCCGTGTGTTGGGAGTCATCCGGCCGACCGTCGAGCTGATGGATGAGATGAGCCGGAGCAAGCATGTCGGTGTGTTGGGAACGACCGGCACCATCTCGTCCCGTTCGTACGAGATCGAGATTGCCAAGATGTTTCCGCATATCCGGGTGACGGGCGAGGCCTGTCCGATGTGGGTGCCGCTGGTCGAGAATGCGGAGGCCGCCTCTCCGGGAGCCGACTATTTCGTGGAGAGGCATCTTTCCCACATTCTCACGGTGGATCCGTTGATCGACACGCTCATCCTGGGCTGCACGCACTATCCGCTGCTGCTGCCGAAGATACAGCGTTTCCTGCCCTCCTCTGTGCGGGTGGTGCCGCAAGGCATCTATGTGGCTGCCAGTCTGGAGGATTACCTGCATCGTCATCCGGAGATGGAGAGCCGCCTGACGCAGGGTGCGACGTGCCGTTTCCTGACGACCGAATCGGCAGCCAAGTTCTCAGAAGCGGCCTCCGTGTTCCTGAACGGTTCGGTGGATGTGGAGCAGATCCAGTTAGCATAGCAATTTTTGTAAAACATAATAGATATGATTAAGATATTTGCAACCGACAAAGTCAAGGAGCTTGACAAATATACGATCGAACATGAACCCATCCGTTCGATCGATCTGGTCGAGCGTGCCGCACAAGCCTTTGTGCATGAGTTTTGCCGCCATTACGATCAGCAGAAGCGCGTCGTCGTGTTCGCCGGACAGGGCAACAATGGCGCGGATGCGCTGGCGATCGCTCGCAGACTGCTGAACGAAGCCTACCATGTGGAGGTTTATCTGTTCAACCCGACGAACCATCTGTCGCCCGATTGCGAGGAGAACAAACGGCGATTGCTCTGCATGGAGCGTGTGGAGTTCGTGGAGGTCGTGTCCGATTTCGACCCGCCTTTGCTCTCTAACCGCGATGTGGTGGTGGACGGCCTGTTCGGATCCGGACTCAACCGCCCGCTGACCGGTGGGTTTGCTGCCGTGGTCACCTACATCAACCATTCCGAATCGGATGTCGTGTCGATCGACATCCCCTCCGGCCTGTTCGGCGAGGACAACCGCCACAACAACATGGAGGCGGTGGTCAAGGCGACCCGCACATTGACGTTCGGCTTCCCGAAGCTCGCCTTCTTCCTGCCGGAGAACGGTCCCTATGTCGGCGAATGGGTAGAGCTCAACATCGGTCTGCATCCCGACATCGTGGCCTCTACGGACACCTCTCTGCTGTTGGTGGAGGAGGAGGATATCCGCTGCTCGTTGAAGCCGCGTGGCCGTTTCACCCACAAGGGCAATTATGGCCATGCGCTGTTAGTGGCCGGCAGCAAGGGGAAAGTGGGAGCGGCGCTGTTGGCTGCTAGGGCCTGCCTGCGCAGCGGTGTGGGGCTGTTGACGGCCTACGTGCCTGCCCGGGCGGAGGTGATCATGCAGACGGCGCTTCCCGAAGCGATGCTGGCGTTTGACCCCAACGACGACCATTTCTCCACCGTGCCGGAGGTCAGTGCCTATTCGGCCATTGGCATCGGTCCCGGTCTGGGCACTCACCTGGATTCCGCCTCTGCGCTGGACCGCCTGTTGCAGACCTATCGCAAGCCGATGGTGCTGGATGCGGACGCCATCAATCTCCTGGCTTCCAATAAGGATCTCTTGAACCATATTCCGCCCTTCAGCATCCTGACTCCTCATCCGAAGGAGTTTGACCGGATTGTGGGCGACACGCCCTGTTCGTTCGAGCGGTTGCAGAAGGCGAAGTCCTTTGCGGCTGAACACCGTGTGGTGGTGGTCCTGAAAGGGGCTTATACGGCCGTCTGCATGCCCAGCGGCAATGTCTTCTTCAACCGTTCCGGCAATCCGGGCATGGCGACAGCCGGCAGCGGAGATGTATTGACGGGCATTATTCTGGGCCTGCTGGCTCAGGGCTACGAACCGGGCACGGCGGCCGTGGTCGGTGTCTATCTGCATGGTGTGGCAGGCGATCTGGCCGCTTCCGTCCATTCGCAGGAGGCGATGCTCTCCGGCGACATCACTCTCCAGCTCGGAAAGGTCTTCAAGCTGTTGAAATGATCCGTTCTTACTGTTTATTATAGAGCTTATGATAGAGCCGCTTCCCGAGTCCGGTGAAAGCGGCTTTTATGTATGCCGGAAAAGCCACGCCCCGACGGTGAGCAGCAGTGCCGCCCAGAACCAGGGTGGTGGCCGCCAGTCCGCATCGTGCCGT
>JBJECC010000099.1:0-2305 GCA_051870655.1 Parabacteroides sp.
AGGCATATCATGATAGATCACTAAGAAATCTTCATCATTCAGCACACCCGTGATTTTTAACGATTTGAGCGATGCGTAGTCATAGCTGGAAAGAGTTGCTTTTAATGTTCCGATAGTCTCAACATGGATTTCGAGCTGTCCCGCTATTTTACTGCCTGCTTGCCGAAAAACAATGGTTTGCAAGGTCGCTCCATTTTTGTTCTTGAGTGAAACCGTGGCAAATCGTTCTGTGATTTTATCATTGGGCGCAATCGTGAATGTGAGAGTTTCCTCTCTCATTACAGCACGGGTTCCGGCAACAGAAAGCCATGTTTGTGCTTCATCGGGAATATCGACAACATAATCGAGATTGGTTTGCAAGACGACTCTTTGGATTCCTCCGTCCGCTACAATATTAAGCGAATTATCAGCAACGGTAATCGTGCCTTGGGAACAATCGATCACAGCCATAACAGTTCGATCCATACCGTTGCTGGCGAATACCAATATTTCGCCTTGAACCAGTGGATCGGGAGCCGTGATTTCGATTGTTCCAGCTGAAGTGGAGGCAGTAATCACAGAGGCTTTCCATCCGTTTTGAGCCAATACACGTACAATGGTTTTCTCTGTCGCTCCATCAATCGTATATCCGACAGTCGCCTTCTCTCCGGGTTGTAACACCGTTATTTCAGTTTTGTCAAATTGAATAGCGAACTGGACGGTTGTTTTTTTAGGAATTGTAATAGTCTGTCCATTCGTTAATTCAAAATAAACATTCTCATTATCCTCGGTTACGTTATTAAACATTGATTCACCATCCTCGCCCGTAGCCTTGCCGAGTTGTTTCCATGTCTGCTGATCTTTGTCGTAGGAGACGTACCAGTAGCCGTTCTCGATTTTCAATTTAGGTGTGATGCCGTCTGCTCCCGGCTTGCCGTCTTGGCCGGCATTGCCTTGCAGACTTTCCAACCACTCTTCCTGAGTCCCTTGATACCCCTTTTCGACTGCCAGTTCATAGGCAGACAGACCGTTGCTTCCTTTCAGCGCTTCGAGCCATTCGTCCAGAGTTCCTGTATATCCTTTCTCTATGGCGAGTTCGTATGCCGATTGACCGTTTGAGCCATTAGTACCTTGCGCTTTGATTTTGTTCCCTGCATCATCGGTCAGCCAATCGCCGTCCAAAATCCAATAGTAGATACCGTCGTCATGTTGTCGAACACTGATAGCGGGCGTATGACCATCGTTTCCTGTTGTTCCCGTTTCTCCTTTTTCACCCTTCTTGCCATGGTAAATGGTAATCGGAGAATTTTTCGTAAAAGAGATCGTGTAACCTATTTCCTTACCTTTCTCTGTAACAGGAGTGATGCCGGTTATGCAATCGTTAGTCTGCAAGGCTGTGACAATGGTCTGCAACGATGAAATATTCGTATTCATCTGTTTGCAAAGTTGTTCGAGTTGGGCTACTCTGTTTTCCAGATCATCGACACGGCCTGTCAGTGCCGAGTCATCATACTTACTGCAACTCGACACAAGCAATAGCGCCATAGCTGCAAAAAATGTAAATAATCGTTTCATAGTAACTATGCTAATTGGTTTAATAAATTCCAATCTTTAGTTACCATTTAACTCCTAAATGGTGTGTTTTTGATATAACCACAAAAAGAAAGTGTGGAGCTGATTTCGTTTATCTACATGAAGGTTGTGGCAAACCCGAATCAAATAAACGACGCAATACCCCACACTTGAATAGATATGGGGTATAGGTACGCTGAACGTATCCCTTTGCCATAATCTAAACAAGAAATGAGTGCTGTTCGTTGTCCTTGATTCGTTGAAAACTGCCACATTTTCATGTAAGGACAGTGCGAAAACACTTTCCATATGTCCGCCGAGCACATTGCTGTACACGACATTGTAAAAGTAGAAAATTATTTGCAGACGAACAAACACCCATTTCAGGGGTATTGCCGAAACAAGATATTGGAATGCCGAAGGAAGGAGAATGAAAGGATCGTAACACCCAACCGGACACGAAAGAAATGTATTCCTTGTTCGTACCGATAAAATCTCGTTAGGCTTGCTCCGAAACCTTGGGCGATGATGATATTCAACTGTGATTGCTATTGTCCCCTCACAATACCGTGACTTGTATATCCGTATTCTAAGTTCCCCGTTCTTACCTATGTTTACCACCCGCACACATCCTAACACCCGATCCCATTTAAGGGTACCCCCCTCGGCAGGTAATGCCTTGTTGCAGAAACGCACCACACGTTATCGGATTTGCGCTTTTACCCGTAAATCGTTAAATTTGCATCAGCAAATT
>JBJECC010000100.1:0-12504 GCA_051870655.1 Parabacteroides sp.
AGCGATATGTTGGTACCGATTCGTCCGCTACAGTGGTACCGATTGGAGCGATACGTTGGTACCGATTCGTCCGCTACGGTGGTACCGATTGGCCGATATTGTCATCGAACCCGCGACCCTTAGCTTGGGAAGCTATAGTGCATACAATACAGATATTTTATAATCAATCATTTATAACCATTGTGCTTTATTCTTGCAGGCTGGTTGCAGGTTTTTCACCTTCGACCAGCTTTTTCTGTCTCTCGTAGGCCTTCCGGAAACGCGCGTCCATCATGTCCTGCTTCCGCTGAATGGACGCTTCCCATGCTGCCGTTTCGTCCTTCGTGAACGACAGGTCGCCATCCGTGAACCTGCGCAGCTCTTCCGGACTCATGACCGGGATGTACTTCTCAAGCTGCAGCATTTCCAACAGCCGACGGCGCAGCATGTCGTCACAGCGCAGCATCGTACCCTCTCCGAGGATGAGCCACCGCGCGTCTATCTCAGGGATCTTTTTCAGGATGGCGATTATCGGATTGATGCCGATGCCGCCGACGGTCACGAGCCTTCCGATATACTGCTTGCTCCATCCCATGAGCCGGGCGAACTCCGCCTGCCTCCCGTTCGTCTTATAGTCTATGATCTGTAAAATCCTTTCCCGCATATACTATAACATTTACTGCATTAAAGGCTATTCAGCCACCTCTTTCCGCTCTTTGTCTTAAACCATGCAAGTACACATAGACCGATGATAGATCCAACACTAAAGAAAACTATAAATACTTCCATAATTCAGTGCTTTAATATGTTATAACCTATTACCGCTATTATAACGGTAAAAAAATATTCCAGACACGAACAATAAAACTTGGGATCTCGTTGGTTCGTTATCTATCATTGCAATTCCGCTAACGAGAACCATAGCGGCAAACACGAGCTTGGCCAGATCGAAAAAGAAACCTGCCAGCTTCTCCCTGACCTTGAAGTCGCGCTCCTCACGTTCCTTCCTAACCGTGTTGTTTCGCTCAAAGTTTCCCATAATCAACAATTACAAAATCGCAAGCCATCAATTATTGACAACAGGCTGTCTATCTTTATCTGATAGCAGGAATTTTATTAATCGCTCTTTTTCTTCGATTATCTGATCTTTTAATTCGATCTCTTTTTTCAGACCTTTGATATTCTCGACAAAGTTTATATCACCATTGATTGAATCATTATCTCCATTTATGCTATGGCCAACGTTTATACTGTGAGTTTCGTCGAAGAACCGAGTAACGGAAACGTTAAGTATATTCGCTATTGTTTCCAAGGTATCTATACGAGTAGAATTTTCCCTTATTAGCTTATGAAGCGCCTGTGGAGTTATCCCTGCTTCTTTAGCTAATGATTCTAAGCTAATATTTTTCTCCTTAGCAATCTCCTTTATTCTTAATAAATTAGCCATACAGTAAATTTTTAGTTTGCGAAAATAATATCAAAAGTTTGCGTGGTATAAACTTTTGGTTTATATTTGCAACGAGTTTAGAAAACGATTTAGAAACTCGTTTATAAAACGGTTTCGAAAATAATTAATTAAAACAAGACAACAAAATAGTTGATGGAAAAAATGGAAAAAAGGCTGATTATTTCGATTCGGGCAGGTCGCGACTACAAAACGGTTGACTTCCCGATTCCGGAGGAGATGGTAGAGCCGCTCTACGAATCGCTGATGGTGGAGGATGCCATAACGGGTTCTCCATGCCGCGTGGAGGGGACGAAGAAGATCAAGGTAAGCGTATCGGTTTACGATTTTGAACGGACATTCTAAAAAAAGAAAGGAGAATTATGACAGTGGATTTGAGAACACAGACAGAGAAGGCACGGGACGACCGGAACAGACGCCTGTGCAGCGACTATCAGGACATGACAGGCAAGGAAGAATGCGCTCCGCACAGGATATTCGTGGCCTTGGCGAAGAAGTACAACATCACGATCCCTTGCGTGCGGAACATCGTCATACGCGAGGGGCTGTACAAACCGAAAGGAGGTGTATCATGATGCGCGTGGACGAACCGGTAGTGAAGCCGGCCGGAAGATACGGGGCGATAGAGGCCGCGAAGGTGCTCGGCATACACCGCAACACGCTCCGGAACTATACGGAGCAGGGACTGATCAAGTTCGGAGTGAGGCGTTCGACAGGGCGCAAATTCTACCTCGGCAGCGACCTTCTTAAATTCTGGAAGGCGCAATTCTGACAACGGATATAAGAAACCATCAAACAACATAGAAGCATATGAAACTGATAATTACAGCGATGATCGTATTTACAGGGTTTATGATCCTCCTTTCGGGAGCATCATTGTACGAAGAGACCGGAAACGGGCTTCCGGTCATGATCTGCGGATTCCTGCTGGCCGTGTACGGATTCAACATGGAGGGGCGGAAACATGAGTAGGGATATGGATTTCGGGTATGACGACGGCGTGGACGAGGCCACCTACTGCGAAGATGACGATGATCCGCAGGACGGATACGACCCATACGAGCTGACGGACGAGGTGATGATGGAACTTAGGGAGGAACGCGAGTTCACGCTACAGACGAGATATTGGTAACAACACATAAAAGCACATGGAATATGGACGAAATGGAGATACTTATCGAGCTGCAGGAGATACAGAGGCATCTGTACACGAAGTGCAGGGTACTGGAAATGGCAGTCAGCTCACGGCCGGGAAGCATATACTACAGCATCGAATGCGACGGAAGCCTTGTAACGGCCGGATTCTTCTACGGAGGTGCGGAAAACAGGACGCAGAACAGGTACGGGATCTACGCTTTCCGACAGACCGTACAGAAGCTGCTGGACGACATCAAGGATGAGGACGCATGACATGAGACATGAGGCGTGGAAGGGGATGCCGCGCGAGCGGGACAGCAGGGACGACAGCCCGATCAGACTGGTACATACTTTGCAAATCCCATTTCTTGCTTTATCTCTTCAAAGGGACAAGTCCCTCCGGGTTCGACTCCCGGCACGCCTCCAACCACTATAAGTTTTTTCCAATTAAGGTTTCAGGATGTCTGCCACCTGCGAAGGCCGCAGACATTACAAAACGACAGGGCCATACGGTGTGGCAGGGTTCACACGCTCCTATGGGAGTAACGGCGGTTCGATCCCGCCTGTGGCCGCAAAAAAGCAAGAGCCGGAAGCTGTAAGAAGGCACGAAAAAAACAACAGCACAATGAGTGAAATTATCGAAATCAGACAGGCCGAAATGATGCAGGCCATCAACCGGAGCGAGATCGACATGCAGATCGCGACGGCCAAGTCATACCCCCGGAGCATTCCGGAGGTGCTTAACAAGATCTCCACCTACGCGACGATGGACAAGGAGACGGCGGAGGACTGCTTCTATGTCCTCAGACGCAACGGGCAGGGAGGCTCCACCACGATAGAGGGATTGTCCGTACGCATGGCAGAGATCATAGCAGGAGCATGGGGCAACCTCCGTCTGCAGACGCGCATCATCGGCAACGACGGGAAGACGATCACGGCACAGGGCATCTGTCACGACCTGGAGACCAATGTGGCGGTAAGCGTGGAAGTGAAGCGCAGGATCACGGACAAGTTCGGCAAGACGTTCTCCGAAGACATGCAGGTGGTGACCGGCAATGCGGCCGCAGCCATCGCATACCGCAACGCGGTGCTCAAGGTAGTGCCAAAGGCCGTGACCAAGCGGGTCATCTCCGATGTGAAGAAGGTGGCCCTCGGCCAGAGCCTCGACCTCGAGACGAGCCGTCAGAACATGATCGCATACTACGCCAAGCTGGGCGTGAAGGAGGAGATGCTCTATGAATACCTTGGTGTCAAGAAGCGCGAGGAAATCGACAAGGAGGCCGTATTCGAGCTGCGTGCGACGGCCAATGCCATCAAGGAGGGCACGACGACCGTACAGGAGTCCTTCTTCAAGCCGATCGAGGAGAAACGGCAGGCCGAAGAGGCACGGAAGAAGGCGGAAGAGGCGCGTAAGAGAACGGAAGCCGCAATGGGCATAAAGACGGGCAAGGCCGCAAAAAAAGAGACGGTTGACGAGGAGACCGGAGAGATCAAGGTAGAGGAAGCGGATAAATAATCATACAACAATCAAATTACACGTAAAAATGGAAAAGAAAGAATTGAAATTTACAGAAGAGAATTTCAGAGACAAAATACTTGAATCGTTCCGGTCTCTTGAAGATTGGATGACGGGGAATTTCGAGGAAATCGGCTTGGTCTTATGCCTTGGCGCAAAAGAAAAAGGATCCGAAGAATGCTTTGTTGCCTCATCCGTATCCGGAAATGAGGATTTGACAAAGCAGATTCTCGCAGTGGCTATGGGTAAGGACAAAATCCTTGGAAGAGTTGTAACGGGCGCGGCAAGATCCGGCATTGAGTCAGGTATCGCAAGCGTTATCGAATCAATCGCCAGCAAGGCAGAGGCAGAAGAAGAGAAGAAAGGAGGCGAAGAATGAGCTATACGATCATCAGGCCGAAAGACAGGCAGGAATGGCTGAGACACCGTGAATCCGGCATAGGATCATCGGAAGTGGGCACGCTTCTCGGACTCAACCCGTGGGAGACACCGTACCAGCTTTGGAGACGCAAACGGGGGCTGGACGCACCGAAGGAGGAGACATTCGCCATGAAGGCCGGCCATTACCTCGAGGATGCCGTGAGCCTGTTCTACCGCGATGAGACCGGAAAGGAGATCATCAAATCATCGGCCTCTGACTGGCTGATCGTGAACGACGAGAAGAACTACCTGCGCGTGTCACCCGACCGCACCTTCTGGATTCCCG
Source organism: Parabacteroides sp. (assembly GCA_051870655.1). Lineage (GTDB taxonomy): Bacteria > Bacteroidota > Bacteroidia > Bacteroidales > Tannerellaceae > Parabacteroides. Next base: position 4,804 of record JBJECC010000100.1, read on the forward strand.
GAAAGCCAAAGTCAGACCGGAACAAGGGAATCCTGGAATGCAAGACCACGCAGATGGAGGTCGACAAGGACAGCCTTCCGCAGCACTGGTTCTGCCAGCTGCAGTATCAGTTGGGCGTTGCCGAACTGGAACAGGGCGCGCTTGCATGGCTCACGATGGGCCGCGAGTTCGGCTACAAGGACATCCTGTTCGACGCGGAGTTCTACGCATGGATGATAGAGGAGGTCGACCGCTTCTGGATCGACAACATCGTGGGCGGTCAGGAGCCTCCGTTGAGCAACGTTGAGGATGTGCTGATCAAAAACCCGCGCCACATGGCCGGAAAGAGCGTGGAGGCCGACGACGATACACTGGAGCTATGCCGAAGCCTAAAGGCGCTTAAGGAAAGCATGTCCGTCGACAAGACGGAGAAGGACAGGATCGAGGGTGTACTCAAGATGCGCATCGGAGACGCGGAGTCCATCTTCACGCAGGCCGACGGAAGGAAGGTCACGCTCGCCACATGGAAGGCTGCGAAGGACAGCGACAAGTTCGATGAAAAGAGGTTCGCAGCGGAACACCCGGATCTGTATGCGGACTACAGGATAACGGTTCCGGGTACAAGAAGATTTTTACTGAAATGAACTATCAGGGAAACATCAACCTGCTGCGGTTCGACAAGTCCGGACTCATGATGGTCAGCGGACGCACGGGACAGAAGCTCTGTGTCGTGATCCCGGTCGAGGAGAATGACATCTACGTGAGCAGGGACGAGAATCTGAAGCCGCGCGGAGCGTATGTGGCCGTGTCGGCATGGCAGAACAGGGTGCAGAACGGAGGCGTTGACCAGTACGGCAACACGCACGGCATCAAGCAGAGCTTCTCGCAGGAATACCGCGAGGCGCACACGGAGGAGGAGATGCGTGCCAAGCCGTTCCTCGGGAACCTCAAGCCGATGGAGACACGGCAGGCTCCCGTGACAGCCCCGCAGGTGGAGGCGGCACCGTACGGAGAGAGTTACGAAGAATTACCATTTTAAGGACGATTAAAAAGAACGATTAAAAAAAAGAACGATTATGGACAAGTTATTGGGACAGGATTTGAACAAGCTGGAGCGTATCCAGTTCCTGAAGGACAACTGCAACAAGATCGAGGATCTGGGCTACGTGAAGCAGATCCCGCAGGAGGATATCGACGAGATCAAGGACATGCTGGTGGAAAAGTCGATCCAGCTGCGTGACATTCGGGCAGACAAGAAGGAGGCCAACCGCCAGTGGAACGAACAGATCAAGCAGCTGCATCGCGAGTCGGAAATCGATGCGGTGATCGGCAGGATCACGGAAGCGTGTCCGGGAATCGTAATCATCGAATGTTAACCCTACTGCATGCCTTGTGCCATTTACGGACACAGGGCATGCGCCCAAAACAAGATTTGACATGTACAAACTGAGAGACTATCAGAAGGGCGCATCGGATGCGGCTGTCAGGTTCTTCAGGAGAAAGGACGCAAGCAACGGCGTGATCGTGCTTCCTACGGGAGCCGGCAAAAGCCTTGTCGTGGCAGACATTGCCGCAAGGCTGGGCGAGCCGGTGCTGATCTTCCAGCCGTCAAAGGAGATACTGGAGCAGAACTACGCGAAGCTGTGCTCCTACGGAATACTCGACGCGGGAATCTACTCCGCTTCTGCCGGACGTAAGGACATCAACCGTATCACGTTCGCTACGATCGGAAGCGTGCACAACCGCAAGGACTATTTCAGGAGGTTCAGGTATGCCATCATAGACGAGTGCCACACGGTCAACGCGGAGGCAGGCATGTACAGTGACTTCATACGCACGGTGCAGTGCAAGGTCATAGGGCTGACGGCAACGCCGTACAGGCTCCATTCCGACATGATCAACGGTGCGATGCTCCGGTTCATCACTCGGACGCGGCCGCGTATATTCAGCGAGGTCATCTACCATGTCCAGGTGCGCGACTTGTGCGACAGAGGATATCTCGCTCCGCTCAACTACTACCAGCTGAACATGATAGACCGCAGCAGACTGCGCATGAACAGCACCGGAGCGGACTACACGGACGCGAGCCTCCGCAGGCACTACAGGGAGATAAGATTCAACGACTCGCTGGAGAACGTGGTGCGACGCCTGCTGGCTGCAGGAAGGACGTCCATACTCGTATTCACGCGGTTTGTCGACGAGGCCGAATACCTTGTAAGGAGCATCGGGGAAAACGCGGCAGTGGTCTCCGGAAGCACGAAAAAGGGAGACCGGGAACGCATCCTCGACGACTTCAGGCAGAAGCGCATCAACGTGGTCGCGAACGTCGGCGTACTGACAACCGGATTCGACTTTCCGGAGCTGGCCACGGTTGTTCTGGCGCGCCCCACGATGTCTCTCGGACTATACTACCAGATGGTCGGCAGGGCCATCCGTCCCTACCCCGGAAAGACCGGATGGGTCGTTGACCTTTGCGGGAACTACGCCCGTTTCGGTCGCGTGGATGACCTGCGCCTATGCCAGCCGGAGCCGTACAAATGGGCGGTCTTTTCGGGAGGGAAACAGCTTACGAACGTTTATTTCAGATAGGAGAAATCATGGACGGATGGATAAAGATACACAGGCAGATCATGGAGGATCCCATTTATCTTGCAGAGCCTTTTTCGAGGGGTCAGGCATGGATTGATTTGATATTACTTGCCTGTTACAAAGATAGTTACGTGTATGTACGCGGAATTAGGGTCAAAGTGGCACGCGGCCAGCTTGCAAAGTCATCCGGCTATTTTGCGGAGCGTTGGCGGTGGAGCGCAGGCAAGGTTGTACGTTTCCTGAACGAGTTGGAGAATGATGAAAGGATAGTACAACAAAAAAGCCGTGTAACTACCATAATATCAATATGTAACTATGATATGTACCAAACAGACGGTATAACAGAAAGAAGAACAGACGGTGTAACAGAAAGTAGAACAGACTGTGTAACAGAAAGCGGAACAGACAGTGTAACAGACGGAATACAGACCGATGAACAGATAGGTGAACTCTATATAATAAAGAAAGAAATAAATAAAGAATTAATTCTGTCTAAAGAATCTCTTCTGACGAAGAGAAAAGAAAGTCCGTCCGTCCCTTCCGACTCCACGGAGCCGGAAGCCGTGGTCGGTCATGAAAAGACTGTCAGAATCCCGTTTTCGAAGATCGTGTCCATGTGGAACAGCACATGCTCCTCGTACCCGAATATCTTCACCCTGTCGGATTCGCGGAAGAACAAGATCCGCTTGCGCATCGAGGAGATGAAGGGTGTCGAGAACGCTATGAAGATACTCCGGACAGTATTCCTGAAAATGCAGGAGACGCCGTTCCTGAAGGGCGACAACCGCCGCGGATGGAAGGCGGGGTTCGACTGGCTTTTCGAGAACAACAGGAACTGGGTCAAGGTCTATGAGGGAAAATACGAAAAACTGAACGACGATGAAGATAATCAACGAAAAGTCCAAAGTGGACGTCGAGGCTTTGAAGTCACTGCTGCTTCAGCGGAGGACTATTCGGGAACGTTTTAGGCTTCCGGTGACAGAAGAGCAGGCCAACGACATACTGACTGCGGCATACAGGGCGGAGGTCGAGTACCGGCGCGGGGCGTACGTGGCGGACGCAGAGACCGCCTCCAACATCAGACGTGCCGCGAAGTTCCTGACTGACGAGGACGCGAAGGCGGGGTTCATGTTCTGCGGCGTCTGCGGCAACGGGAAGACGACGCTCCTCTACGCGATCAGGAACGCGCTGAACATGCTGAATGACATGAAGGCATTCGACAGGGACACGGGGATGGTGATCTACGATGCCAGGGAGCTCGCATCGATCGCGGAGGACACGGAACGTTTCCGGAAGGCCAAGCGGGAGCCGATGATAGCCATCGAGGACATGGGCAGGGAGGCTACGGAAATCCTGCACTTCGGAAATGTGCTGAGTCCAGTCATCGACCTCATGGAGTACCGTTACAGCGAGCAGCTCTTCACGGGTATCACTACCAACCTCACTCCGGATCAGGTGCGGGAGAAGTACGGAAGGAGGGTGGCGGACAGATTCAGGGAGATGCTCGAGGTGATAGTTTTCAAAAACGGTTCGTATCGCAAATAAGGCTTTTTAAGCGATTATATTTGCATGAGACAATAAACTAATCAAACTTGAATTAAAAATGGCTCAGAAGCCGTGAAAACGGGCAAATATGGAAAATAAGGAGCAAAACAACACATCGAAAACACGCAAAAGTCGTCATTCCTTCCGTGACAGCACGATTCTGGAGATCATGGAACGGAGGGATTCCGGCGAAAAGCTGCATGCCCTGCTCGCGGAATACGACATGTCACAGACATGCTTCTATTCGCGGTCGAAGCTCATCTCCGTAAGGGGAGCCGACGACGGCAGGGGATCAAAGTGGACGGACGAATCGATCCGCGATATACACAGGGAATGCCTGATGCGTGGAGGAGGCGTCAAGAACCTGTTCGACATCTGCACCGAAAGGGGGTACAGGTACTACGGGGTGAGGGCACGCATGCGGATTATCGGACTGTCAGTCCAGGGCATGGAACGACGCGCCATTGGAAGCAACGACTTCAAGTCCGGAAAGTTCCACTCGTGCGACACATGCCGCAAGCGTTCATGGTGCCCCCGCGAGCGTGATCCCGGACCATGCAGGATGTATGCCCTCGACATCGTGGCAAGACTTGCCGCTATAGAGACGAGGCGCATCCGCAGGGAGGAAATGGAAAGTATCAATGGAATCGACAACGTATTAAATTCAGAACATGGAAAACGGAAGCATAAAGAATGACAGGAAGGACAGAAAGCTCATGTGGGAGCTTCTCCCGCTGGTCGCCGTGAAGGAGGTCGTCCGCGTCTATACGGCAGGTGCAGCCAAGTACGGAGCTAACAAATGGCAGGGACTGCCAGATGGATACCAGTGTTATAGGGCTGCGTTGCTGAGACACATGACGGAAATAGAGGAGGGTCGTCTGATCGATCCGGAAACAGGTTGTCTGCACGCTGCGCAAATCGCATGGAACGCGATCGCCATGCTGCACATACAGATGATCGACAATGCAGGCATCATTGCTTTGAAGGATGGAAAATGGGAATACAACAACTTAAAAACAGAAAATATGACACGAAAAGAAATCAGTGAAATACTAATGGACATACTTGTCCGGGAAGGATGCAGATCGGAGCTTCTTGAGCAGCTATCATGCTACGACGTACTGGCCGAAAAACTGGAGCTGGACAGCATCGATACGGCCCAGCTCCTGCAGGACATCGAGAAGCGTTTCGGAATCAATCTGAACAACAGAGAAACCGAACGGTTCGCGAAGATGCAGGTAACGGAAATCATAACTAAAATCAAAAGACATTTGGAGGAGGAAAACGAATGACAGTAGAAGAGTTAATGAACGCAGCACAACAGTTTGTGAATGAGGATATAGAGAAACCTATGCTGATGAAGTCATGCAGCAGGATTTGAATTTTGAAGATGTATTATAGATATTGGGAGGATTAAGGTATGAAAACAATAATTACGTTCAAAGCACAAAGACGTGGTCGTGTGGTTTATAAGCATATCCCAATCTGCCATAATTTTAAGGAACTGCCATCCACGGAGTTCAACGGAATAATCCTACCACCTGCTTCGGTAGATTCGCAAGTCATGGAGCAATTAGACAATATTGATAAGTCTGATTTGATGCTTCAATATGATTTTGATGCTATCTTGGATTATTATCCTAAGAGAAAGAGGGCGAAGAGAAACGAGATGGATGAGTTTATTGACTTTTGCGAGCCGTATCTTAGTGCACACCCTAAATTCGTAATACCTTTTCGTAAGGTTATATCTGAATCAAAAGATGTTCTTTTTGGGAAAAGCAAGTCTAATGAACAAAAGTTTAAAGAGACACTGAATTTGGTTAATGTGTCTTTAAAAGCAGCGATGGGGGCTATAAACTTGATAAATAGTATTTTGCATCAAAAAAATGTAAGTATAACATAAATGGGAGGATTGAGTTATGGAACTAAAAGACTATCCAACATAAGAATTGAGAGCCGAATTAAAGCGATAAATGAGGCGATCCGGGCTGAAAAGAGCAAAGTAAAACGCTGCCGGCAATGCAAGCATTGGGGCGAAATCGACTATTGGGGCAATCCGGTACAAAAGCAATATCGTTCTGAGACAAGAAGATGTTGCCGGTTCTTCCCATGTAAGAACAGCAAGATCTACCGTGCCATAATTCCTATCAGCCAGCGTGTGAACATTTTGATGGAAAATAACAATTAAATATTAGAATTATGACAAAGGAAGAAGCAATAAAAGAGCTTGCCAATACCAAGGTGTATGTAAATGGCAAGAGCATAGAAATACAGGAAAAGTTGTTTTTGTTAGGTTTCCAATGGGCGAATATAGGAAAACAAGTCCTCTATAAAAACAAACCGTTTCTATTTCTTTGGGAAGACATGGAGATATGTCAAAGCGACGATATGGAATACTTCGCCAAGAACGCGTTCAGAGAAATAACAGTCACCGACATTCTGAACATTGTCATTGACGAACCGAAATACCGTCCGTTCAAGGACGCTGAGGAATGTTGGCAGGAAATGTTGAAGCATCAACCCTTTGGATGGGTACTCAACGGAGGGGTATTCTTCCAAGTTCTTGCCTTATATGGGAACGCTTTCTACACGCAAGACCAGGAAGAGATATATTTTGACGATGCGCTAAAAACTTTTACGTTTGCTGACGGTACTCCATTCGGGATTAAAACACAATAGGAATAGCCATGAAAAAGATCATGTTCAATGACAAATACGGTCTGACGAAGGCCGTGTTGGAAGGTCGCAAGACACAGACGAGGAGAGCAATATCAGGACGCACGGCTACATATATGCTGAATTATAAAAACTCGCATACCTCTTCTAATTACACAAAAGAGGATATAAATAAGGTTTTATCTAAATTTGGAAGCGTCATTTCTCCGTATAAAGTTGGAGATATAGTAGCTATCGCACAAAGCTATAAGAATTGCGGCATATTCAACGATAATGAGCATATGAAACTATCCAGCGGATGGTCGAATAAGATGTTTGTAAGAGCCGATCTTATGCCTCACCATATCAAAATTGAGCGTGTGCGTGTAGAGCAGTTGCAAGACATTTCTAAAGAAGATTGCCTAAAAGAGGGTGTATGTTTTTACGAAAATACCCCCTCCATAATATATAGGTATGATCACTATACTCCTTGGCCAGTTGATATAAAACCGTACAAATATGATGCTGACAATAGAAGATATTATGCTACAGCTCGTTATGCGTTCGCCTGCCTGATTGATAAGACATCGGGAAAAGGTACATGGAATAATAATCCATTGGTATTTGTCTATGATTTTAAACTGATTGATTAATTATGAAACGGGAAATAGGTGAAGAATTTGACTTTCTTGGCTATGTTCTGAAAGTCGAGAAAGCTACAGACACATGCAAAGGATGTTTCTTTTTAGAGCACAAGCTCGCATGCTATCACCAAGAGATAGCATCCATACTTGGTGATTGTTACTCACCAAACATGTACGATGATCAACATTTGATATTTACAAGAGTAATGTAGCGTATATTATGGAACGGAAGATAGGAGAAGAGTTTATGCTTGATGGCATTAAATTGAAAGTGCAAAGAAACGGTTAT
>JBJECC010000101.1:0-2273 GCA_051870655.1 Parabacteroides sp.
CGACCCTTGGAACCACAATCCAATGCTCTAACCAACTGAGCTACATTCACCATGTTGTTTTGTCAAAGATAAGCATTTCTCCCGATTCCCGAAAGAATAGGGGTGAAAGATGGGACTCGAACCCACGACCCTTGGAACCACAATCCAATGCTCTAACCAACTGAGCTACATTCACCATCTAATCGTTTAACGGCTGCAAAGGTAGGGAACTTTTTTGAATATGCAATAGATTTCGCGAAAAAAAGTTCCCTATATTTTGCGTTTGTTTATTCGTAAATTGCCTTTTTACCGGCTAACAGCGTGTTACGCATCAAAGAAATGATGGTCATCGGACCTACACCACCCGGCACGGGCGTAATGTAAGCACATTTCGGTGCCACTTCATCGAACTTGACATCGCCGGTCAGTTTGAATCCGCTCTTCCGTGTACTGTCCGGGACACGTGTCGTACCCACATCGACTACCACGGCACCCTCTTTCACCATGTCACCTTTCACAAATTCGGGAACACCCAATGCGACGATCAGGATGTCCGCTTTCCGACACATTTCAGCAAGGTTCTGCGAACGGCTGTGGCAGACTGTTACGGTGCAGTTACCCGGATCCGCTTTCTGCATCATCAGGGTGGCCATCGGCTTGCCGACAATGTTGCTGCGTCCCAACACCACACAATGCTTTCCCTGTGTGTCGATGTGATACCGTCTCAGCAGCTCAACGATACCGGCCGGTGTGGCTGAAACAAAACAGGGGAGACCGATGGACATACGTCCCACATTGATCGGGTGGAACCCATCCACATCCTTCCGATAGTCGATCGCTTCAATCACCTTCTGCTCGGAGATATGCTTCGGCAGAGGCAGCTGGACAATGAACCCGTCCACATCGGCATCGTGATTCAATTCATCTACCTTCCGGAGCAACTCTTCTTCCGTTACATCCGCTTCGTAACGGATCAGGGAAGACTTGAATCCGATTTCGGCACAGGCCTTCACCTTGGCAGCCACATAGGTTTCGCTACCGCCGTCATGGCCTACGAGGATGGCAGCCAAGTGAGGCACTTTGCCTCCGGTAGCCTGTATGCGGGCTACCTCTTCTGCCATCTCACGCTTCATCTGAGCCGAAACGGCTTTTCCGTCCAATAATTGATAGGTTGTTTCTTCCATATACATTATATATATTATCTGTGTCTGAATGACGGACGGAATGAAGGCATCTTGATCTTACCGCCCGGTTTGGCAGTCGTCAACATGTGCATCATCCGGCGTGTCTCCTCGAATTGTTTCAACAGTTTGTTTACCTCCTGGATCTTCGTGCCGCTACCTTTGGCGATACGCTGGCGACGGGATGCATTCAGAATGGAGGGATTCGCCCGTTCAGCCGGTGTCATGGAGTAGATGATCGCCTCAATGCTCTTGAATGCGTTGTCGTCAATATCTACATCCTTCAGAGCCTTGCCGACACCCGGAATCATGGAGGCCAACTCTTTCAGGTTACCCATCTTCTTGATCTGCTGGATCTGTGAAATGAAGTCGTTGAAGTCGAACTGGTTTTTGGCAATCTTCTTCTGCAGGCGTTTGGCCTCCTCCTCGTCATATTGCTCCTGCGCACGTTCAACCAACGACACGATGTCACCCATACCCAGGATACGGTCTGCCATACGTTCGGGGTGGAACACATCCAGAGCTTCCATCTTTTCACCTGTACCCACAAACTTGATCGGCTTGTTGACCACAGTACGGATGGAAAGAGCCGCACCACCACGGGTGTCACCATCCAGTTTGGTCAGTACGACACCGTCGAAATCCAAGCGCTCGTTAAACTCTTTGGCCGTGTTGACAGCATCCTGACCGGTCATTGCATCAACGACAAACAGTGTCTCGGATGGTTGGATAGCTGCTTTAATGGCTGCAATCTCCTTCATCATCTGCTCATCGACAGCCAGACGACCTGCCGTATCGACGATCACCACATCGTTGCCTTTGGCTTTTGCCTCTTTGATGGCGTTCAGGGCGATCTCCACCGGATTCTTGTTGTCTAACTCCATATAGACCGGCACACCCACCTGTTCGCCCACTACGCGTAACTGCTCGATAGCAGCAGGACGATACACGTCACAGGCTGCCAATAAAGGCTTCTTGTTTTTCTTCGTCTTCAACAAATTGGCCAGTTTACCGGAGAATGTGGTTTTTCCGGAACCCTGCAGACCTGACATCAGGATGATGGCCGGAGCGCCTTGGATGTTCAATTCAGTGGCACTTCCCCCCATCAAGGTG
>JBJECC010000102.1:0-12305 GCA_051870655.1 Parabacteroides sp.
GACTATTCGGGTGGACAGACGAATGTCAATCTTTCCATCAATGTGGGGTCGCCTTTCAGTTCATGGTATTCTCCCTGGTACAGCTGGTATGATCCTTGGTTCTATTCAGGCTGGTATTCTCCCTGGTATTACAGTTCCTGGTACAGTCCCCGTTGGAGTTGGGGCTGGGGAGGCTTTTATGCCGGTTGGTATTCACCTTGGTACTATGATAGTTGGTATGCTTGGCACGGACCGGCCTATTGGGGACCGGGTTATTATTGGGGCGGCTACTGGGGTGGCGGCTATTGGGGACATCATCACCATGCCACACCGTATCACTATAGTGAGGGCGGACGTTCCTCCTATTTGGGCTATCGGGGGCGTCAGGGCAGTTCCAGCAGCTACCGTACAGGCTATTCATCACAGCGGAACGTCACGTCGCTCCGTTCAGAAGGATCGCAGGGGCAGGGTACCACGCAATACAGTAACCGGTCGGGCTACAGACCTTCCAATCGGGAGGATGCGGCTTTGAGAGGTTCCTCTACGACTGCGAATCGGGGTGGTAACACAACAGGTACTGTAAACAACCGGACCTCTTCTGTCCGCCGTTCCTCTTCATCAGTTGCCGGAAGTGAAAGCCAGGTTCGTACACGGATCATCCGTCGTAGCGAGGTGAACGGAACAGCCAACAGCAACACGAATGCGTCGAACCGTTCGGTCACTACCCGTTCCTCTTCGACCACGAATACGAGATCGTATCAGGCTCCACAGCGTAGCAGCAATAATAGCAGTTTCAATATGCCTACGCGGAGCAGCAGTAGTTCAATGGGTTCTTCGTCATTTGGAGGAAGCCGTTCTTCGGGCGGTGGCAGTGGTTTCAGCAATCGGAGCGGACGTAGATGATGAGGTTAAATTAAAAAGGAGTAACGATGAAAAGAGTATTATGTTTGTTAGCTTCGACGTTATTGTCGGGTGGTGTGATGTATGCCCAGGGAGAAATGGACGCATTCAACTATTCGCAGCCCGATTTTAATGGAACGGCCAGATATTTGAGTATGGGTGGTGCGTTTGGCGCGTTAGGTGGTGACATTTCCGTGATGAATACGAATCCCGGTGGTTTGGCGATCTATCGCAGTTCCGAAGTGGTCACCACATTGAGTGTTTCGACCAATAAGAATAAGAGCACATGGGGCTCATCGAAAAATGAGGCCACAAAAACACGGGTGAATTTTGACAATATAGGATATGTCGGTTATTTCCCGACTGGCAATGACGCCGGACTGGTGAGTTGGAATGTCGGTTTCTCTTATAATCGTCTGCAAAATTTCGAACGGAGCTATCGTGCCAGTGGAACGCAAGCCTATTCGTTGGCTGATTATGCCGCAGCCAAGGCATCCTATGTGAATCGCTATGACGACGGTAGTTGGTCAGGTATTCCGGAAGCAGATATGCCATTGGGCAGCAATGCCTCCACGGCCTATCAATCGCTGGGTGGACTTTGGGTGCCGGCGTTGGCTTATCAGGCGGGACTGATCGGAACTTATGATCAAGGAGGAGATGAATATCATTCTGCATTTGGCGAGTGGGCAGATAAGAATACGTTCAATCCCTACAGCCCTAACAATATGCAGTTGGATGTCCGTGAGAAGGGAGCCGTAGATCGGTATAACATGGCGTTGGGATTGAATTTCTCCAACATCCTGTTTATGGGAGCTACGATCTCCATTACTGATTTGAACTATGATTATTCTTCCGTCTATGATGAGTCGTTTGGTGCAAAGGATAATTTGTATTGGGACAGTTGGAAATCGACGGACGGAACCGGTTATTCATTCAACATCGGAGCTGTGGTGCGTCCGGTGGATTGCCTGAGACTGGGTTTGGCCTACAATTCCCCTACCTGGTACAAGATGACGGACTATTATGGTGGATCGGCAGGCAGTTACTTGGATGGTTTGGGTCAGATGGATGGCAACACGCCGACAGGAGTCTATACAGATTATAAACTGCGTACACCGGATCGGGTGATTGTCAGTGCCGCAGCCATTTTAGGTACGACAGGTCTGATCAGTGTGGATTATGAGATCAGCAATTATAAGTCCATGAAGCTGATGGATCCGGATGGTCGTGATTATAATGACAACCAGCTGATAGAAGAGGATTTCGGTTTGTCTCATGCTGTCAAGGTGGGAGCTGAAGTGAAGGTGACTCCTCAGTTTGCTGTCCGCTTGGGTGGAGGCTGGCAAGGCACTCCGCTGAAAGCCAATCTGAAAGAGGGTGCTGTGGAAGTCTATACCTCCGGAGTGACTCCGCACTATACCCTCTATAAAGGAACATCCCATTTCTCAGTAGGTTTTGGCTATCGGTTCACTCCCAATTTCTATGTAGATATGGCCTGCGTCTATCGTGACCGCAAAGATGACCTCTACGCCTTCTCGAATGTGTATGTAGATGGTGCCAACAACGAATCATATACGGTGGCAGAGTCAACGCCTATTACATTGAAGGGTAAGCGTACGCAAGTATCGTTGACTTTGGGTTATAAATTCTGACGAATTATTTGTCCTATAAAAATCCCTGTTCGTACAAAAAAACGGATGGGGATTTTTATTTTCTGTGAAAAATGAATGTAAAATTTGGTTGTCTCAAAAGAATTTTGTTCTTTTGTCTTACTAATAAATTAAATGTATAACCTCTAAATAGAATCGCCTATCGCATACACATTACTCGAATAAACTGAAAAATTAGAAGTAATGAATACATTGAAGTCAATGACCGATGAAGAATTGGTTGTTTGTTATGCACAAGGTAATAATGCTGCTTTCGACACATTATTGAGCCGGTACAAAAGCAGTATTTATTCTTATATTTATTTCATTGTACACAACAAGGAGTTGGCCGAAGATCTCTTTCAGGAGACTTTTGTCAAGGTGATTGTGACCATCAAGCAGGGCGGCTATACGGAAAATGGCAAGTTCAAGGCTTGGATCACGCGCATTGCACACAATCTGGTAATCGACAGTTTCCGCCAGGAGCGCAGCGAGAACACGGTTTCCAATGATGAAGTCGAAGTGGATCTTTTCAACAATATGCGGCTGTGTGAGGAGACCGTTGAAGATACGATCGTACGTCGCCAGGTGTTGTCTGATGTGCGCAAGCTGGTCAAACATCTGCCCGACAGCCAACGCGAAGTGTTGGAAATGCGCTATTATCGCGATTTGAGTTTTAAGGAGATTGCCGATCTGACGGGTGTCAGCATCAACACCGCCTTGGGACGGATGCGCTATGCCATTTTGAACATGCGCCGGATGGCAGAGGAAAATCATATCGAATTGTCGTTGGTCTGAAAAAATTTGCAGAGAGATACAATAAGTAATCCATAGGCTCGTTTTACATACAAAACATAAAAAGCAGGTTGCCTATGAAGAACATTTCTACTTTTTGTATGCAGAATGCCGGTTGCACGTCGAAGGCTGAACAGAAGATGGGTTCACCGCGCAAGCAGACACTTGATTTTTTGATGCAGTTTGCCCGTGCCTATCGTGTGGAAAATGCGATAGATCCTAAAATCGGCGGTTATATGCTGAACTAATTGGAATATGCGAACAGAATTTGGTTTCTGTTCGCATTTTTTGTATTACCTTTGCAAGCAAAAGACAGAATAGAAATATGGAACATTTGATTGCACCCTCTTTGTTGGCTGGTGATTTCATGAATCTGCAGCGCGATGTGGAGATGGTGAACAAAAGCGAGGCCGATTGGCTGCATTTAGATGTGATGGACGGTGTGTTCGTTCCCAACATTACCTTTGGCTTGCCCGTCTTGAATGCCTTGAAGCAGGTTTCGACGAAGCGGATGGATGTGCATCTGATGATTGTGGAGCCCCAGAAGTTCATTGCTGAGATTGCGGCCGCCAATGCCTATGTGATGACGGTTCATTATGAGGCTTGTACCCATTTGCATCGGACGTTGTATGCCATCAAGGACGCGGGGATGAAGGCGGGGGTGTGCCTGAATCCGCATACTCCGGTCTCTTTGCTGGAGGACATTATAGACGATGTGGATGTGGCCATGTTGATGTCTGTCAACCCGGGCTTTGGAGGACAGAAGTTTATCGAACATTCCGTCGAGAAGGTGAGACACCTGAGGGAGATGATTGACCGGAGAGGCGTTTCCACGTTGATTGAGGTGGACGGAGGTGTCAATCTGCAGACCGGAAAGCGGTTGTTGGATGCGGGAGCCGATGTGCTCGTGGCGGGTAACTTCGTGTTCAAATCGCCTGATCCGTTACAAACGATACATGAACTGAAGACATTGTAATTAAATTGATATGATGATGAGACCGAACCTGATTATGAAAGAGATACTTCAAAAGCGGCCTTTTTCAAGACCGCTTTTTTTCTGGGTAGTCGGCAGCTTTCTGCAAATGGCGTGGCCTGACATTCCTTGGGGATTCGGGCTGGCTCTGTTGGCCTGCGTGTGGTTATTGTTCTCTGGGGTCATGCTTGGTGATGATACCGTTTCGTATGGGGGGCGAGGTGCCTGGGGATTGCTCTTTGCCCTGTTGCTGATGGCGGTGGCCGCCTTCGTGACCGCCTCTTCCGCACGTGTCCCTCCTCGTGAGATTCCGTTCCGACCACAGGCGGTGGAACTTCGTGACCATTTGCTGACCCGGATCGAGCAATTGGATCTGACAGGAGAGGAGAAGTCGGTTCTTTCCGCGCTTACTTTAGGCTATCGGCAACGGATGAGCCGGGAGACGCGCAGACACTTTGCGGTGTCCGGTGTCTCGCATGTCTTGGCGGTGAGCGGTTTTCATGTGGGCGTGGTGTGCGGCTTGCTGGCTTTTGCCACGAGACGCCTCTATCGGTGGCGCATAGCCCGTTGCCTGTTGCAGATCGTGTTGCTTGTGGGCTACGTCTGGCTGACGGGACTCTCCGTTTCCGCGGTACGTGCCGGACTGATGTTGTCGCTTTATCTGATCGGACGGGCCATGTGGCGTGAGGTCGATCCGTTCAATGTATGGGCGGCTTCTGCCTTTTGCATGTTGGTCTGCAATCCTTACAATCTGTTGGACGTTGGATTTCAGTTGAGTTATGTGGCGGTGTTTTTTATCCTGTTGTTTTATGGGCGTCTGTCGCGTCTGTTGAAGATTTACAATCCGCTGGTCGGCTATTGTTGGGAACTGTTGGTGCTGACTTGGGTGGCTCAGGTGGGTACAGCGGGACTCTGTCTTTATCATTTCGGTTATGTCTCCTGGCTCTTTCTGCTGACCAACATACCCGTGGCCCTGTTTGCCTGGCTGCTCATTCCATTGGGACTGTTGTGGGTTGTCTGGCCCTTACCGGAGGGAAGTGTCGGCCTGCAACGGGTCGTGGAGTGGCTGACGCATGGCTTGGTGGAGTGGGTGACCCGCTTCAGCCAAATGCCCGGCACGGATTGGGAGTGCCCCTTTGGTGTCGGGCTGTTGGCTGTCTATTATCTGGGACTGCTGGGCGGATGGTTTCTCCTCCGGAAACGGGAGTCCCTATTTCAATAGGTCTGGGCGGAGACGCTGCGTCCGCTCCTGCGCTTGTTGCAGGCGCCACTCTTCGATTTTCCGCTGATGGCCGGAAAGCAGAATGTCAGGCACCTTCCAACCCTTGTAGTCGGCCGGACGCGTATAGACGGGCGGAGCCAACAGATTATCCTGGAAAGAATCCGACAATGCGCTCTGTTCGTCACCGATGACACCCGGAATCAGCCGCACCACGGCATCGGCAATGATGGCAGCAGCCAATTCTCCACCGGTCAGCACATAGTCGCCGACCGAGATCTCTTTGGTAATGAGATGCTCACGGATACGATAGTCAATCCCTTTGTAATGTCCGCAGAGGATGATCAGGTTGTTCAGCAGGGAGAGGCTGTTGGCCATGGGCTGGTTGAACGTCTCACCGTCGGGCGATGTATAGATGACCTCGTCGTAGTCCCGTTCCGCCTTCAAGGTGGAGATAGCCCGGTCTATCGGCTCGATCTGCATCACCATCCCGGCTTCGCCCCCAAAGGGGTAATCATCGACACGCCGCCATTTGTTGGTTGTGTAGTCTCTTAAATTATGTAGATGGATTTCAGCCAGTTTTTTGTCTTGAGCCCGTTTGAGGATGGAACAGTTCACCATCCCTTCGATCATTTCCGGGAGCACCGTGAGAATATCTATACGCATATGTCAAGTCTGAATTTGTCAGGTTATGAGCCTTTGGCCCGATCGTTTCTTAGCGGGGCAAATATAGCGATAAATCACAAATCGGGAATCATAAATTGTCAATCTTATGTAGATTTTGGATTATTATTTGTAGTTTTGCACGTCAAATTGGCGGCATTGGATTGACCGTCACTTTAATGGAATAAATTTTGAAACAATGAATATATCTTACAACTGGCTGAAAGAGTATCTTGACTTCGATTTACAGCCTGAAGAAGTGGCTGCGGCATTGACTTCAATCGGTTTGGAGACCGGTGGAGTAGAAGAGGTTCAAACGATTAAAGGCGGATTGGAAGGTTTGGTGATTGGCGAAGTGCTGACCTGCGTGGAGCATCCCAACTCAGACCATTTGCACATCACGACAGTCCATGTGGGCGGTGAGGCTCCGTTGCAGATCGTATGTGGTGCGCCCAATGTGGCTGCCGGACAGAAAGTCGTAGTTGCCGTGAATGGTACAAAATTGTATGATGGCGATAACTGCTTTACCATCAAACGTTCCAAAATTCGTGGCGTCGAATCCAATGGTATGATTTGTGCGGAAGATGAGATCGGCATCGGGACGGATCACTCCGGTATCATTGTGCTTCCGGCCGATGCGGTGGTAGGAACGCCAGCAAAGGAATATTATAATGTAAAGAGCGATTATGTGCTGGAGGTCGATATTACTCCGAATCGTGTGGATGCGACTTCTCACTATGGTGTAGCCCGCGACTTGGCCGCCTATCTGAAGCAGATCGGTCGTCCGGCTCATCTGACGGCTCCCTCTGTGGAGGCGTTCAAGATTGACGATCCGACACAGGCCATCACGGTGGACGTGGAGAATACGGAGGCTTGCCTGCGCTATTCCGGTGTGACAATCCAGGGTGTGACTGTCAAGGAGAGTCCGGAATGGATGCAGAATCGTCTGCGTGCCATCGGCTTGCGTCCGATCAATAATGTGGTCGATGTGACCAATTTCGTTCTGCATGAGTTGGGACAGCCGTTGCACTCGTTCGATGCCGGCAAGATCAAAGGTAATCATGTCATTGTGAAAACTGAACCCACGGGTACGAAGTTCGTTACGCTTGATGGTGTGGAACGTACGTTGACAGATCGTGATCTGATGATCTGCAATGTGGAGGAGCCGATGTGTATCGGTGGTGTGTTTGGCGGTTTGGATTCCGGTGTGACCGAACAGACGACGGATGTCTTTTTGGAATCTGCCTGCTTCCATCCGACTTGGATCCGCAAGACGGCACGTCGTTTCGGTTTGAACACAGATGCCTCTTTCCGTTTCGAACGTGGTTTGGATCCCAATCAGACCATTTATGTGCTGAAGCGTGCAGCCCTGTTGATTCAGGAATTGGCAGGCGGTCGCATTGTCGGTGACATTCAGGATGTATATCCGAAGGTGTATGAGCCCTATCGTGTGTCAGTGACCTATCAGAAGATCAATTCGTTGATCGGTAAGGAGATTCCGGTGGAGACGGTGAAGAGCATCGTGGAGAGCCTGGAGATGAAGATCGTGGCAGAGGATGCCGAAGGTCTGACATTGGATGTGCCGATGTATCGCATTGACGTGCAGCGTGATGTGGATGTGATCGAAGACATCCTGCGTATTTATGGCTACAACAATGTAGAGTTCAGCGAGCATGTCAAGTCCAATTTGAGCTATAAGACCCCGACGGATCGTAGTTGGGAGTTGCAGAATCTGATTTCCGAACAGCTGTGTGGTTGCGGATTCAACGAGATCCTGAACAATTCATTGACCCGTTCCGCTTACTACAACGACCTCTCTACCTATCCGGTTTCACACTGTGTGATGCTGATGAACCCGTTGAGTGCCGATTTGAACTGCATGCGCCAGACGTTGCTGTTCGGAGGCTTGGAGAGTGCGGAGCACAACATGAAGCGTAAGAATGGCAATATCCGTTTCTATGAGTTTGGTAATTGCTATGATTATAACATCGACAACAAACGTGAGGGCGAGGCTCTGGGTGAATTCAGTGAAGAGTACCGCTTGGGTATCTGGTTGGCTGGCAATCGGGTAGAAAACAGTTGGGCGCATCCGAACGAAAAGACAACCGTTTATGAGCTGAAAGCCTATGTGGAAAATATCCTGGTTCGTCTGGGGGTCAATCTGCGTAAGGTTGTCTTCGGTCAGCTGTCCAACGACCTCTATTCGGCCGGTCTGAGCATTACAACGGGTGCAGGCCGCCAGTTGGGAACACTGGGTATCGTCCAGAAGAAGATCTGTAAGGCCATGGATATTGACACGGAAGTCTATTATGCAGAACTTTCCTGGTCGTTGCTGATGAAGGAGATCAAGAAGAACAAAGTCTCATTCAGTGAGTTGTCCAAGTTCCCGGCTGTCAAACGTGACTTGGCTTTGCTGCTCGACAAGAGCGTGCAGTTTGCCGAAATCGTGAAAATAGCCCGTGAGAACGAACGCAAGTTGCTGAAGGAGGTCGAACTCTTCGATGTCTATGAGGGCAAGAATCTGCCGGCGGGCAAGAAGTCGTATGCTGTCAGCTTCTATCTGCAGGATGAGACGAAGACATTGAACGACAAGCAGATTGATGCGATTATGAAGAAGATCCAGACCGGTTTGGAACAGAAGCTGGGAGCCCAGTTGAGATAAAAGGAAACTATACAATCAAAAATTATAAAATAGAACAATAGAATATGGGAAGAGCGTTTGAGTTTCGTAAAGCAAGAAAGTTTAAGCGTTGGGGAAATATGGCCCGTGTGTTTACAAAATTAGGCAAGGAAATCACGATTTGTGCCAAGCAGGGTGGTCCGGAACCGGAGAACAACCCGCGCCTGCGTGTGTTGATGCAGACGGCCAAGAAGGAGAACATGCCGAAGGAAAATGTGGAACGGGCGATCAAACGTGCTGTTTCTAAAGATTTCACGGACTATAAGGAGGTCAATTACGAAGGATATGGTCCTCACGGTATTGCTATCTTCGTGGAGACGGCTACAGACAATACGACCCGTACCGTGGCCAACGTGCGTAGCTATTTCAACAAAAATGGCGGTTCTTTGGGTACGACCGGTAGCTTGGAGTTCTTGTTTGCTCATAAGTGTGTGTTCCACATTGTCCGCAAACCGGAAATGGATCTGGAAGAGCTGGAGCTGGAACTGATTGATTTCGGTGTCGACGAACTGGACGTGGACGACGACAGCAATGAAGTGGTTGTTTACGGTGAGTTCGCTCAAAACTCGGCTATCCAGAAATATTTGGAAGAGAACGGCTATGAGATCACCAGCTGCGAATTTGTCCGTATCCCGAACGATGTGAAGGAGGTGACTCCGGAACAGCGTGAGACAATTGAGAAATTGATCGAGAAACTGGAAGAGGACGAGGATGTGCAGAATGTCTTCCACAACATGAAGGAAGATGATGCAGACGAGGAGTAATCCTCTGTGACGGATTTGTCCATAGAGATAAGAACGGTCTTCAGGTTGCTTTAGGCAGCTTGAAGGCCGTTTCTCATTTTATGAGTGGTGTTTCTGGGCGTATCCATCCTGTGGTGAATAGGTTTATCCCAAGTGTAAGTCTTAGTGATAAATCCGGAGGAATAGGATAGAAAAAGTAAATGAGACACGATGAAAAATCCGTTCCAAAGTTTTGAACGAACGTTCAGAATTTTGGAACGTCCGTTCAAAACAGTTGAATGCGCATTCAAAAGTTTTGAACGGAAATTATATCCAGTATGCCTGTCTTTTTCTTATCCTTTGGATCGTATTTGAAGGCGGATTGCCACTGATTCACTTCTGTAAAAGAGATAGTACAGAATGCCGATCAGGTGACGACAGGTAGGAGAGAGCGGTATTCTGGAATGGATTAAGTCAAAAAAAGAAAGAGAAGGTAAGCGGACCGCAGTCCATTACCTTCTCTTATCCTTTTCACCTCTTACAGGAAGTTGTAAATATACTTACTTCTTGAAATAACGGTTGTAGAGACCTTCGAAACCTTTGCCGTGACGAGCCTCATCCTTAGCCATCTCATGAACTGTGTCATGGATTGCATCCAGATTCTGCTGCTTAGCCAATGTAGCGATGCGTTTCTTGTCTTCGCAAGCACCAGCTTCAGCTTCCATACGTTTCTTCAGGTTCGTCTTCGTATCCCATACGATTTCACCCAGCAGTTCAGCGAACTTAGCGGCATGTTCAGCCTCTTCCCAAGCGTAACGCTTGAAAGCTTCTGCCACTTCAGGATAGCCTTCACGGTCTGCCTGACGGCTCATGGCCAAATACATACCCACTTCTGAACATTCACCGTTGAAATGTGCGTGCAAACCCTCCAGAATTTCAGGATCAACACCTTTCGCAACGCCTAATACGTGCTCGTCAACGAACTTCAGAGCACCTTCATTCTCTACTAATTCTTTAAATTTGCTCTTCGGCTGTTTACACTGCGGGCAGCGTTCGGGAGCTTCATCACCTTCGTGTACATAACCGCAAATTGTGCAAATCCATTTCTTTTTCATACTGCTAAATTTTTATTGGTTTATAATCGCTTTTTCAGTTTTTGCTGATGCGAAATTAAAAAAAGGATTTGAATAACCATCCCATTCTTGATAAATAAATTCTATGATTTGATTGATAAAACCTATCAGCCGTTTTATTTCAACCATTTATCCAGCCATTCGAAGAATGTACGCTGCCAGAGAATGCTGTTTTGCGGTTTCAATACCCAATGGTTCTCGTCCGGATAGATCAGCAATTCAGCTGGTACACCTCTCAGCACGGCCGCATTGAAGGCTGCCATACCCTGGTTGGCAAGGATGCGATAGTCCTTTTCTCCGTGGATGCAGAGGATCGGGGTGTCCCACTTGTCTACGAAGCGGTGGGGCGAATTGGCAAACGTACGCTGTGCGGTAGCATTGTCCTTCTCCCAGTAGGCGCCTCCCATATCCCAGTTGGCAAACCACATCTCTTCGGTTTCCAGGTATTGCATCTCCATGTTGAAAATACCGTCGTGTGCGATAAAGGCCTTGAAGCGCTTGTCGTGATGGCCGGCCAACCAATAGACGGAGAATCCGCCGAAGCTGGCTCCGACACAGCCCAACCGATCTTTGTCCACATAGGGTTCTTTCGCGATTTCATCGATTGCCGTGAAATAGTCGCGCATACACTGTCCACCGTAGTCTCCACTGACAGCCTCGTTCCATTCCAGTCCGAAGCCGGGCAAACCGCGACGGTTAGGCGCTACGATGATGTAGTCGTGAGCTGCCATGATCTGGAAGTTCCACCGGTAAGACCAGAACTGGCTGACCGGACTTTGCGGGCCTCCTTCACAGAAGAGCAGTGCCGGATACTTCTTGTTCGGATCGAAGTGGGGAGGATAGATCACCCATGACAACATCTGCTTGCCGTCGGTCGTGGTCATCCAGCGCTCTTCTACGCGTCCCATTTCCAGCTGGTCGTAGAGATGCTTGTTCTCGAAAGTCAGCTGTTTCACTTCTCCGTTTGCCTCGATCGAGTAGATTTCGTCAGCTGCACTGATGGAGTGGCGTTTGGTGATGATACGGTCGTTGCACAACGCCAACGAAGCGTAGTCGGCCATTTCGTCGGTGAGCAGTTCGATGCGGCAGGCTGTCGGATCGTTCTCTTCGGTCTGATCCAGGTGGAGGCAATAGACTTGCGAAGTGGCGTGCCAAACACCCGTGAAATAGATCCGCTTCGAATCCTTGTCCCACAAGAAGCCGTCCACGTTCGATTTGAACGCTTTGCTGACAAACTTCTTTTCGCCTGTTGTGCGGTTCATGACACACAACCGGTTCCAGTCAGACTCATAGCCGTCATGCTCCATGCTTTGCCAAGCGATGTATTGTCCATCGGGTGAATATTGCGGATTGGTGTCGTAGCCGGCCATCTCCTTCGAGTCAGCGGCCTGCTTGCAGAGGTTCGTGGTCTGGCCGCTTGCCAGGTCATATTCATAAATGTCCGAATCGGTGGAAATGGCATACGCCAGTCCTGTCTTGGCACGGCAGGTAAAGGCCACTTTGTCCGATGCGGGGCTCCACGCGAGCTGTTCCACACCGCCGAAGGGTTTCATCGGACTTTCATACGGTTTCCCTTCCAGAATATCTTTGGC
>JBJECC010000103.1:0-12142 GCA_051870655.1 Parabacteroides sp.
TTCCGGAATCCCCAACTTCCTCTCAAAATGTTACCTTGTTACCCGTTACCCGCCTGTTTTTTTATATAGGCCTCCTTTTTCGTATTCCTTGAACGGAAATATTTTCTTGTGTATCTTTGCAGGCGAACGAAAAAACAGAACGATATGAACCGAATCCTATCCTGTGTCTGGTGCCTGATCCTGCTTTCCATGTATGCAGAGGCACAATATAGGCCCGATGTGTTGGGCGATGGTTATGAATGCCGGACGTTGCAAATGGCTGACGACTACGAGGGCAAGGTAGTCTGCACACTGGTCCGGAAAGTCCACATGCCGGAGACCCGACGGGCCTTGCTGTACGTGCATGGCTACAACGACTATTTCTTCCAGAAGGAGCTGGGAGACAGCCTGAACGCCCATGGCTATCACTTTTATGCGGTCGACCTGCGGAAATACGGCCGTTCACTCCGTCCCCACCAGGATGCCTTCTTCTGCCAATCGCTGGACGAGTATTTTGCCGATCTGGACACGGTGTTGCAGATCATCCGTCAAGAGGGCCATCGGGAAATCGTGCTGATGGGGCACTCCACAGGCGGACTGATCACCTCCTACTATCTCTACCATCGCGACCGGGGGGCACACGTGGCAGGCCTGATCCTGAACAGCCCCTTTCTGGACTGGAATGCCGGTGAGGGATGGATGGAACAGATCGCCTTTCCCGTCGTCTCCTTTCTCGGGAACCTGTTCCCCCATTGGACCGTACAGGAACCGGGAGGCGGCTTTTCCAGCTATGCAGCCAGCCTGCTGAAAGGCCACAAGGGGGAATGGAGCTTCGACGAAACATGGAAAATGCCCTACGGACACCCCATCCGGGCCGGCTGGATCCATGCCATCCACAGTGCCCAACAGACCCTGCAGGCGGGGGCGGGACTCCGTTGCCCGATACTGGTGCTCTCCTCCGACCGTTCTGTCTTTGAGGGGAGTGAGTGGGATGAGGCCTACCGGTCGGCCGACATCGTGCTGGATGTACATGACATCCAGACCTACGGACGGAAGTTGGGGCCACACGTGACTTGCAAGGCCATTCCGGGGGGTGTGCATGACCTGATCCTCTCCGCCCCGGCCGTCCGCCGACAGGTCTATCAGACCCTCTTCGACTGGCTGGCACAACAGACCGGGATGTAAAAAACATCAAAAAGGCGTTGCGACCTAATTTTATTGACTATATTTGACGATTCGTTGAACAGACCGAATCAGACAATGACAGAGACCCTCTATACACTATCCTCAGATCCGAACCAGACGCTCTCCTCCCGGCTCTCTTGGTTCAAGCTCCCGCTTGTCAAGCGAGCACGGGTGCTCGTGGTGGGTTGTGGCGCTTTGGGAAACGAAGTGCTGAAGAACCTGGTTCTGTTTGGGGTAGAACAGATTGTCCTGCTGGATTTCGACCGGGTCGAACCGGCCAACCTGACACGTTCCGTCCTGTTCACGCCCGATGACGCCATCCGTCAGCGGCCCAAAGTGGAAGCGGCCGCCCGGACGCTACGGAGCCTGAATCCGGCCGTCCGGCTCTGGACCATCGAAGGGGACGTCACCCACGATCTCGGTCTCGGCCTGTTGCGACAGATGCAGGTAGCCATCGGATGCGTCGACAACCGGTGGGCCCGTTTCTATCTGAACCGCCTCTGTATGCGGGCCGGTATCCCCTGGGTAGATGGGGGGATAGAGGGGCTGGAAGGGACCGTACGCGTCTTCCGTCCGGGGGAGAACTGCTATGCCTGCAACTTAGGTCCCGAAGGGAAGAAGGAGCTGGCCCGTCGCTTCTCGTGTGCCCACACCATCCGACGCAACGAACAGGCCGGACGGGCGGCCACCACACCGGTCATTGCCTCCATCATCGGAGCGGTCCAGGTGCAGGAGGCCCTGAAACTGCTGCATCCGGAGGAGACGGCCCGCGGAGAACTGACCTCCCTTTGCGGGAAAATGTTCTATTACGAAGGCCAGCATCTGACCACACGGACCGTCGCATTCCAAGGCTACGACGAGACCTGTCCGGAACATGCCTGTTGGCAGCCGGTCCGGAGAGCCGGCTTCACCCATGAGGCCACCGTGGCCGAGGCGTTGCGACAGCTCCGCAGCCTGTCCGGTTGGGAAGAGGCGGTCATCTGCCTGCCCGACCATCCCTTTGTCGACTATCTGGTGGAGCGGGAAAGTGACCGACGCATCCCCGTGGGACTGCCCAGCCATGCCGTGGAGGCCTTCCTCACACAGGACCCGACCTACGGACAGAAACCGCTTCATGCGTTCTACCAGCATGAGATCCATCGCATTGACGCACATTTCCCGCAGCCGGAACTGACCTTGCGACAGGTCGGCATCCCGTCGGACGACATCTTGTGTGTCGAAAAAGGGGACACCCGCACCTATGTGGAGCTGGCCCACACACCTGAACTGGAATCATTCCTTAAAAGTTGAAGCCCATGGAACAGCAGCATGATCTATTCGAAATCAAGGCGGAAACCTATCTGCACTACCTCTATCCGGAGCTGGCCGACCGATGGACAATCGAGTCCAAGGGCACCTTCTACCGGAACTACAGCCAGGATGTGCTGGAGATCGAGGAGGAGGAACAACGGGTCGGGCTGGCCCGCGACGGTTTCCTGAGGCTGCTGCCACAAGGATTCCTGACACGCGACGGAGACCTGAAAGGGGCCGATTTCCGCGAGAAATATGAACAGCAGAAAAAGAAACAGGAGATCCTGCAAAGCCTGTTCCAACCCTTCGACTGCTTCTTTTTCCGCAAGATGATGCAGATCGAACAACGGATCACCAGCCTGCTCAACCAGCAGCTGGACTATCTGTTGCGCACCTATTTCCATTGCGACTGGGCGCATGAGCCGAATCCGTACGTACGGCAACTGATGCCCCTCCTGCCCTACATCAGCCGGATGCGGGCCGACTTCGACCAGATCGGACAGCTCCTGCACCTGCTGACGGGCTATGAGGTGGAGATGCGAAAAGGGCGGTACAGTTGCGACGAGCAGGTCAGCCATTCCCTGCCCTACCTCCGCTATCTGCTGCTGGCTCCGGATCTGGACAACCAGACGTTCCGCACCTTGCATGCAGATCTGGAGCCCCTGAGGGACTTCATCCAGGAATGGTTCATTCCGTTCGACCTGCGTTGCACCATCGAGCTCAAACAACATCCCGACAGCTTTCCGTTGGGAGAGTCGTTGACGTTGGGCTATAATACTGAAATAACTGTATGATTGACACTATAACGAATTTAGACGGGGGACAAGCGATATGAATGTAAACTCAAGGATAGACTGGCATACCGGCATGGAGATCTCGGCCCAAACCTTCATCGAGTTTGACGAGAACATAGCCAGACGGCAACAGGTGGCTTTACGCATTGCCAACGGCAACCTTTGCGGACTGATTCCCGAAACGCCATTCCAATGCCACGGATTATTTGTCAAAAACACCTTGGAGATCGACCCGCTGGTCTGTATGGCCCTGTTGCCCTCCGGACGCATCCTGCATGTGGACGAACGGGTGACGGTCACCATCCCGATGCTCTATGGCGACGAATACTATCTGGCCGGAAAGATCGGAGAACAGCAGATCGGCTTCGACAAAGAGACGGTCCCCTTCGTCAGCCCGCAATCGGAATTTGCCCTCTACACGCTGGCCGAACTGTCGCAGGGCGATCTGTTTCCGGTCATGAAATTCAAGGTGAACAATGGGGTCTTCTCGATTGACGACAGCTACATCCCCCCCCATCTGGTGTTGGCCGGCGATCCCCGCTATGCCGAATACCTCCAGCAGTTCATCGGACTGGTCCGGGTCCTGGCCGAACATGCCAACCTGGAATCGGGCGAAGGGAAGCGATGCCTCATCCGCTATACGTTCCTGCTGAAGAACTACAGCCAGCAGAACCGGGTCCATGACCTGTTCCAGCTGTTGCAGGAGATCATGCAGGCGGTCGATTATTATGTCGTCTCTCCCCATACGGACAACCCGACCCCGACCCAACCGGGATCGTTGTTGGACACAGCGGCCTGGTTCGTCTGGCTGGAGGGGTACCTGCGTGGAGCCGCCACCCTGCTCGACAAGGTGGTGCTGGAGGACCACACCATCGACTTTGAAGCCCTGAAAGAACAGGTACGCATCGAGCTCTACAACAAACTGTATCCGGAGCTGTACGAGAACCTGAAGAAGGAGTTGAAGGATTCGCTTCGCAAAGAGATCCACGACGAGCTGTATCAGTCCTTGACCGGCTATGTCAACGAGACACTCAAGCCACAGCTGAAAGAGCTGTTGAAAGAGGAGCTGTCGGACGAGCTGTACGACAAGCTGTTCCAAGAGCTGTACGAAGGGCTTTTCAAGGCGCTCTATGTGCCGAGTGAGGAAGAGGAGGAAGAGAAAGAGTTCATCCCGTTAATCTGACCGCACCATGAGTATCGCCATTCCATTTGACATCCAGAAGGGGCTTCTGAAACGCGACGAGACCCTGAAGCAGTCCATCGACAACTTCATCGAGCTGTTGCTGACCACCCCCTGTCACAGCTGTGTGGCCGATCCCCATTTGGGTTTCGTCTTCAACAACCTGAAGTTCGAGATCTTCAATGAGAACGATGGGGTTGTCTATTCCTCAGGAGGAGAAGAGGGGACCGTGGAGGATTCCATCTACGACAAGAAGATCTCCGGCTCGTCCAAGAACATCAACACCTTTGCGACCGAGCTGAAACGGGTCATCAACAAATATGAGACACGCCTTACGGATGTGACCGTCACGATGTCCTACATCCGTGAGCAAAAGACGATTTATATAAACATCAAAGGCATCATTCTGGAGAATCAGGCCGACTATAAGTATCAGACAACCATACGTGTCTGGAACTAAGAGGCGATTCGGATGATGGCATCGACAGAATACTGACAGACGATGAAACAAACACTATTTGCGACACGACAACGTGCGGAAGAGTTGCTCCGCGAAGTCCTTTCCATCTGGAGGCAGAGCAACCAAAGCGAACAGCTGGAGGGACTGGAAAACGATCCGGTACTGGCTTTGCTGATTACCGCTTTGGCCTACAAGGCCAATGAGATGGAGAACGACATCGAGCGGCTCCAAGAGGAGGTCCTGGAGGAGTTCACCCGCATGTTGGTCCCCTACGAGCTGTGTCATGCAGTACCCGCTACGGTGGTGGTCAAGACGGCACTCCAACCGAAAGTGCCCGAAGTGTGGCTGGACTCCTCCTCCAGTTTCACCCTGGCCAATACGGACTATCGCTTCATGCCGATGCTCCGTACCAAAGTGATCAATGCCCAAGTGAAATCGGTTGTCCGGATGGATGCCCGACGTTGGAAAGTGAGCCTGACTTTCCCCAGTACGGTATCAGACTTGTCAGGCATGACATTCCTGATCTCCAATCCCAATTTCCACGATCTGAAAGTCACGAGCGGAGGACAGCCCCTCTCGCTCACCAAGCCGTGGGACTATGTGAACCTGCCCTTGGCCAGCTGCTTTTCATTGGACACCATGCTCTACAGCAAGGCCCAGACCTACAGTGCCTCAGCCGCCTGGTTCGATCTCTTTGCCCGACAGAACATGCGGATGTTCTGCATCAATCCGCAGAAGATGGGCAAGCTGATCCCCTTCCCGACCGAGAAGATGGATTTCGTCTTTGAATTTTTCGGCATTGCGGACAATTTCGCCTTCGGAAA
This sequence comes from Parabacteroides sp., assembly GCA_051870655.1. GTDB lineage: Bacteria > Bacteroidota > Bacteroidia > Bacteroidales > Tannerellaceae > Parabacteroides. The sequence goes on from JBJECC010000103.1 coordinate 5,713, forward strand.
GGCAGATCTCCATCTCAATTGCGTCTTTCTGGCCAATGTGGAACAGCAGACGGCCCAGCTCTCGAACAACACACCGATCCTCCGCATTGCCGGCAACAACGGACAGGCCTCCAAAGATGAACGGCAATTCCTGCACCTGATGCGTCCCTCCATGGAACAGCTCTATGCAGAAGAGCCCGTGATTGTCCGACGGATTGCCACCGAACGGTTCAATGCCAACAGCCTGTTTCGTCTGGTCAGCTGTCTGATCGACAAGTTCTCGTCGGACTTCTATGCGTTCCAGCAATTCTCCGGACTGCGGGACGGGAAGAATGTCTATCAGATCTACGAGTTGCTGCATACGATGCTGGACGAGATCAACAAGCTATCCGCCCACATCCAGCCGGGGGTCTATCTCATGCTCAAGAAGCAACCGCACAAAGGGGCCGATTCGGTCAGCCTCTCCCTCTCCTATCTGCTGACCAGTGGCGCCCAGGTGAACAGCCAGCTGAATGCCAACAGCCTCCTGGTGGCCCCACCGGAGTTTGTCACGTCCGAGACCAAGATCGTCTCAGATCCGCAACCGGGGCATGATGAAGTGCAAGGGGTGGACGCACAGAACAGCCTGGCACGTTACTATCTGATCACCAACGACCGGATTGTCACTCCGGCCGACATCAAGATATTCTGCTACAACGAACTGCTGGTCCGCTATGCCGTCACGTCGGACATGATCGACAGCATCCTCGTCCGGCAACGTCCCTCGACCGACCGGACCCATTGCGGGTATGAGATCGTGGTGGAGATCGGACTCAAAGCGAATCCCTTCATCAAACGAAGTTTTACCGACAAGATTCCCCAAGTGGAATGCCTGCTGCAGAAGATGATTGAAGTGCGAAGTACCCACATCTATCCCATCCAGGTCATCCTGCAGATCCGGTAAGACAGGCAGAGAGAGAAAGAGAACGCATCATCCTGATGAAACATACATATATAATATATAACACATGGAAGATTTCTTTTTAGACATTGTATATAAAGACAAGAAGGTCCGTTTCCGGATTGTCAATCCGGAGGCCCCCCTAAGCACATTGATGAATAACCTGCGTCATGCAGTGGGCAAAGACGGACGGCTGATTTTCGATTTTCCCTCCATTGACTCCTCCGGTGCGCCATTGGACTATTTCTTTGGGAAAGAGGATCCGAACGTCAATGAAGTACGCGTGTTGCGCCCCCGCATCGGACGGACCGACCAGACATTGGCCGATTACAACATTCACAATGGCGACACCATTTTTTTAATTCCGGATCCGTTTCCCGGATAATCAAAAAAAATAGTTGTATATTCGTCCATGAAAATAGAGGCTTATCAAGAGGAGACCCATTTATGTGGGCGCGACAGACGACTGCTGTATGAATGGCGCACATTGGATCGGCGGCTGAAAGGAGACCCTCGTATGCGCTACGCCATCGAGAAACGCAACACACAGGGGCTTCCGACGGTCTATCGGATTCAGTATCAGATACGCTCCATCTGTGGAATAGAACAAATGGAGCGTTTGGGTGAACCGGGGATTTGTCATGCACCCCTTTTTGCCGACTGCTTCGAGATGAGGCTGGAACTGCCCCCCGGCTATCCTGCGTTGGATGCACCGGCCAGCTTTCGTTTCCTGACAAAGGACGAAGAGGGGAATCCCATCCCCCATCCATGGCATCCGAACATCCGCTATTTCGGTGAGTTCGCAGGACGAGTCTGTCTGAATATGCCTGACAGCTATACCGACTTGGCTTGGGGAGTCGAACGGATTGCCCTATACCTGCGGTACGATCTGTATCACGCCTATGCCGAACCGCCCTATCCGGAGGATCCGCGGGTCGCAGAATGGGTCTTGAAGGAGGGCGAACCGAACCGATGGGTCTTTTTTGATCAGACGACGAACCAATGAATTGTGCAGAAAAGAAATTTATGAGAAGAATATTCTTACATAGAATCCTGGGATGGTTGACCGTACTGTCTGTTTTGTGTGGCCACACACTCGAGGCCCAGACAGTCAAATCCGTCACTGTGGCCCAAAACCAGTCCTTTACCGATCACATTGCCCTGGCAAGTGACTCCAGAGATCTGGACCTGATGGTCAAGCTGGTGTTCAACGAGCCGGAAAACACCTTGACGGTCAGTCTGGTTTCCTATCGGAATCTGTTCGTTTTCCAAGATGACATCCGATATGCACAAGCCATCCGGGGCCGACGCCTTTGTCCGGAACGGCTGCCCTATGTGGTGCAGGCCGACCAGAAAATGAAATTCCTGCTTGACAAACCCCTCAAAGCCTCTTTGCAACGTCCGCGCAAGAAAGCGCTGTTCCGCAGGTGGATCGCTTACGAGAATCTGCAACCGCAATCGACCGAATACAGGATGATCAACGACTACATCGAACAGAAATTCGACATCGTCAAAAAGAGCAATCACGTGCAGGTGACCTTGCGCGACATTTTCGTGATGGAGCCACACCTGCGAAAACCGGAATACCGGCTTGTGTGTCAGAAAGATGTCAACACCACTTATGAAATCACCATTCTGCGGGATCCCTGTTTCAACAAAGAGGAGGAACTGACGGAACTGGCAGCCAAAGTAGAGGCCGTCTCCACAGGTTATCAGACGTTGGTCGCCAAGTTCAGTGGAGATCCGGCCCACAATACGCCTGAGATTGTCTCCCTGTTCAACGAGACCCAACAATTGCTTCTCCAGCAATTCCCCCGACTCCAGAGTGACAGCCGATGTGAACAGATCCAGCAACAGGTGCAGACATACAACAGCTACCTGGATTCCATTCAGATGAAAACCTGCTACTATCTGCCATCGGAAGCCCCCACCTCAGCTTCTGTCGTGCAAGAGATGGTGGTGTTGGAAATCAGTGCCGAACAGATCCGGGCCATGGCAAGACAGATTGACAACTGTGTGGGCCGCTGGCTGCTCACGACCGACAGAGCCGAGAAGCAGGACTTGGAAGAGTATTGCATTCAGACGATCGCCCAGCTGAACGAGCAACTGGAGGAGGCCGATACCGTCAGCCCGCAACAAGAGGCTGCCATCGCCATTTTCAGACGGGCGGAACAACATTTTCATAGTAGTTGTAAATACGAATAAGGAGAGTACATCATGGCAACATATAGAAAGTCACCGGTCAAAAAAGGGTTCACCCTCCTGCTGCTTGCGTTTCTGATGCTTCTGCCTGTCAGCGGGCAAGAGGTGCAGCTCGATCCTGTCCCGACGACCGACGAGACGGAACTGACCCCCTTCAAGCAACAGGAAATCGAGACACGGCTGAAATCGTTCATCAGTGAAATAAACAAGGTGAAACGTGAGACGGAACGCAGTCTCTATCAGGAATCGCTCGACAAGGCCAACCGCAAGCTGTCAGCCATTGACATCCGCTGGAATGTCTATTATCAGATGCAGCAGCCTTTTATCGGCCAAGACGAGCAACTGGTCGAACTGGTGACCCACTATCAGCAACGCAAACAGGAGGTGACAGACCTGATCACAGCCAAACAGCACTATGTGGAGTCGATGCACCAGTTTTCCGAAGCGGACCGTTTCCTCTCGGCCCAAGATACCCTCTACAAACAGATGCTCGAACAGGCACTGGAGTTTTCTTTAGTGAAGCAACTGGCTCCGAAGTTGGACGAACTGAAAGGCAAAGAGCAGTTGCTGTTTGCCGATATACAGAAATATTATGATACGGCAAAAGCTGTCTCGGAAGAATTCAGTGGCTTGCAGATGAAAATGAACAAGTTGGAAGAACACTACATCCAGTTGAAGAACCTCTCCGGACAGATACAAGCCTGTGAATATAAGCCGCTGTTTGACCGGATCAAGGACTATCTGTTCGGTCTGGCGGCCGTTGCCCTCATACTCATGTTTGCCAACATGATACAAGCCAAGATCAAAATGGCGAAACAGGCCAAGGAGGCTTTGCAAAAGCAAAAAGAGCTGATGGGCCTGAACAACTCAGAATATCCCACCATTTAACACGGTCAGAACAATGAAAAATTATACAATCCTATGGCTGGCATGCCTACTGCTCCTGAACTGCGGATGTGAGAAGATACCCGTATTGAAGAGAACGGACAAGCAGGAGACAGACAACCTGCAAATCACCAAAGTCCAATTCTCACCCGACTACAAGCAGTTTACCGTCAATATCCGTATCAATGACCAGATGGTTCCCATCGTCTGGAACGATAATTCTGTCACCATCAAGACTACGGAATGGGTTACGGAGCTGCAGAAAGGCGATGCCCGCACACAACCGGTCCTGTCCAGTATCACCAACATCCGGGCGCAAGAGATCGACGCGATGAATCTGAATGCGTTGGTATTGGCCGATCTGACCCTCAATCCGGAGCAGGTGGAGGCCCAAAAAGAGGCCTTGCGCAATCTCAAAACCCTCTTTTCACACGACAACCTCTTCGTCTCATTCATGGACAGCTGCACCATCACGGAGACCCTTCCGGCCACTATCTATACCGTGAATACGTGGCTGAAACCCAAGCCGGGAGAAAAAGAGATGTACCGCTCGATCTTGTCCAAGATCGACGAGATGAACGGTGGAACCCCTACCTATTTTCCGGAGGTGAAACAGGATCCTATGTGGCGCTCGTTGAACGACAAAGAGAAGGTACTGATTGTTTTCTCCGACGGCAATGTCTATCGGAATGACAACATGCCTATCGATTCGGCACACTACGACCTGCAGGAACGTTTGTTGCAGATCGGCATCACCAGTCCCAATTTCCCGATCTATTACATCAACTTCGGTACCTTGATGAATGAACGGTCCACCGGTTCTCCGGAGGGGGACCTCATGGAAGGAAGTGACCAGGATGCCTCCGAAACCCTGATGCGTCTGCTCTGTCAGCACACAGGCGGAAGCTATTTCCAGACATTCGACTGGCGGGAACTCTCCAACCAGATCCTCAATGTGTTCAATCGGGACTATGCCGATTATCAGCTGACCTACGTCAATCCGGACAACAAAGTGTACCGGGGCAATAAACGGAGGCTCCAGATCGAATGTTTCCGCAATGACAGTCTCTGTGCTTCGGGAGAGACCCACTATTCTGTCGGCAACATCTACAACCCCATCATCGTCAACGGACGCTCTACCCTTCAGGTGTTGTTGCAGGGAGGATTCTTCACGTTGCTGATCATTCTCATTCTCTGCCTGATCTTCCAATTTGTGGAGCCCTACATCCGGTATCGCTGGTTCCTCCACAAGTATGTGACCCGCTATTCGAGCCAGAACATGAGTGTGGATGGCATCTTGGTACAGCAATCCTGTTACTATTGTAAGGCTCCTTTTGTAGAGGGAGATGAAATCGTGACCAAATGCAAGCATGTGGTCCATAAATCCTGTTGGGACGAAAACGAATACAAGTGTCCGGAATATGGGAACCAGTGCAAGACCGGCAGTCACTATTACAACCGCAAGAATCTGTTGGATTCACGTAATCTGTCTTATCAGTTTATCTGGGTATTGTTCGGTGCGCTTGCAGGACTGATTGCTTGGATTTTCTTCACAATCAACATCAATTTGGGTGGCGAACAGTTCATGTCTGACCTCCTGCTCAAGATTTACAAACTGGCTCCGGAGACTCCGGAAGCACAGGAGGTGATCCAAAAGCATGGCAAGAATCTCTTCTATCTGCCCATTTACGGATTGAACATCAGTTTCTTCCTGACCTTCTTCCTGAGCATTCTTTCCAGCCACGGACGCTTCTTCTGGCGACGTTCTCTCATCATCATGGGAAAAGCCCTGCTGGCCGGTATCGGTGGTTATGTTTTCTTCCTGATGGGACGGTTGGTAGCCGCCTCATTCGATTTGATCGAAAGCTCCTTTTGGGTGGATTGGCTGCCATGGGCCTTAATCGGTTTGGTCATTGCCTGGGTAGTCTCGTTAGGAACCACACTGGACTTGAAGCGGGCCTTGATCGGGACCGGTGTTTCTATGGCCATCAGTCTGGGATCTATGTATCTTTGGATCTATGCGTTCTCCGTAGAAGGAGACTCCCGTCTGTTCCTGTTGCTGAGTTACATGATCTATAGTATTGGCCTTGCGTTCAGTCTGGCCTTCACCTTCCCCCAATCGAAACGTTATTTCATCCGTATCGAAGGCCCGGTGAAAGTGACAGATATTGCTCTGTTCAAATGGATGAACGCCAACGCGCTCCATCGGACTGTGACGATCGGGAAATCGGTCGATTGCAATTTGCAGATGACCTGGGACATGAACAGCACCATCGCACCCAAACAGGCTGAGATCTGTATGGATGAAGGGGGACGTATTTTTGTAGTGCCGTTGGAAGAGGGGGTTCTGATTGATAAGAAGCCTTGTCGGATTCAGACGAAATACCGTCTCCATCATGGGGAGGGTTTCACCATCGGACAAAC
>JBJECC010000104.1:0-12057 GCA_051870655.1 Parabacteroides sp.
GTCCTTCTCTTTGTCTTAGAAATGGTATGTGTAGCAAAGGCCGATGCAATGTTTGTGGTTGATCGGGTCGTTCACGTACACGATGTTGTAACGGTAATAGAGTTGGAACGCATGGTGAGGATTCAAGGCATAGTTACAGCCCCCAGATAGACGGATCTTGTCGAGATGCAGATGGCGGTGCTGCCCTACCCGGTTGAAGATCTCTGAGTAGATGAAAGGGGAAAAGGCGCTTCGGGGAGGCCGGTAAGAGAGGGTGAGCATGGAGCGCAGGTAGTTGACCGGAGCATCGCTGTGTACCTTATAGGTGCTTTGGAACCGTTCGCGTAGCGAGAGGCGGAAACGTCCTATGGGCAGATTGCCCGTCGCATAGAGATAGTAGCGGTTGCGTTGTTGCTCACGGTCGCCCGGCTGGCAGAGGAAGGTGTAGCCTGCCCCCAGCCGCAGCTGTTTGTGCAGGCGATAGTGCAGCTCTCCGGTGGTCAACAGATAGTTGGTGCCTTTGATGCCTTCATCTGCCCGATAGTCCTCTTCTGCTAAAAAATAGAGTCCTCGGTAGAGTTTTCCTTGAAGGGAGATCTTGAAATAGACAGCTGCCCCCTCTTTACCCGACACCCGAGTCGAGCCGAAAGAGCACAGCAATAGACAGATCATGAAATTGATTAGTTGGCGTTTCATAGGGATATTGACAAAATTTCTGTGGGCATGATTTATTTCGAGGTACGGTTGGAAAGTTTCTCCAGACTGTAAACCAGGAAAAATCCGATCAGCATCAATGCGATGGCTTCAGGGATCAGCTGATTGGGCAGGATGTTGCTTTCGACCAACGGACGGACCACTCCGTGACTGTCTGTATAGGTTTCCAACGTCTCTTTCCAAGGCCATACTTTCCCTAACGAACCCAGCATGAAACCGGCAAGCGTGGCGATGGTCACATCGTGAAACTTACGCAACGCATAGGAGAGCAGGCGGGAGAAACTGGTGATTCCTACGGCCGCTCCACAGAGAAAGATCAACAGTATGTTGACCTTTAGCGATTTGACTGCCTCCATGATGTAGAAATACTTACCCAATAACACCAGAATAAAACTGCCGGAAATGCCCGGTAGGATCATGGCACAGATCGCAATCGCCCCACAGAGGAAGATGAACAGCAAATGGGTAGGTGTCTCGGCCGGTGTGGCCATCGTGATGTAGAAGGCCAGCATGGCACCGACCAGGAATCCCACAAGGGTCTTGATGTTCCAACGTTGTACATCCTTGGCAACAAACCAGGTGGAGGCAGCTACCAGTCCGAAGAAAAAGGCCCATACCAAAATGGGCTGGTTTTCCAACAGGTAGGTGACGATCTTGGCCAGCGAAAAGACGCTGATGGCGATGCCGGTCACCAATGAGAGCAAGAAACTGCCGTTGACCGACTTCCAGAAGTCTGCGATCTTTCCCGTAAAGAGGAGGCGCAGGCTATGTCCGTTGATACTTTTGATTGAGTTGATGAGCTCTTCGTAGATCCCTACAATGAAAGCGATGGTACCTCCGGAAACCCCCGGTACCACATCGGCTGCTCCCATACCCATTCCTTTCAGAACCAGCAGCGCGTAATCTTTGATACTCCTATCCATAATTGTGCTATTAATTGTTGTTGTCCTTGTTGGCAAGGTACCGTTTGACTAATTCTAAACTGGTCCGTTTGTCCGGAATCTCTTTTCCCTCTTTGGCTTGCGGCTCGGCAGCCTCGGAAATGTAGTCGGAAAAACGTGCCATATCGCCCAACTTGGCATACGAGATGGCATAAAAGACATCCTGATCCGGCAATTTCGGATTGATCTCGAAGGCTTTCCGGAACAGGGTCAATGCCTCTTCCGCCCAATCCTGGATGTAAAGTGCCTGACCGGCCTGAAACAGGATCTGTGCATCATCGTTGTTCAACGGGCAACTCCGGATTACCTCTTCAATTTTCCGGAAATAGATGAGTGCCTCGTCGGGCTGTTGTTCGTCCAGATAATGAAGGGTCAGCAGGCACAACACCCGTAAATCCTGTGGAAACTTCTGATAGGCTTCCAACAGAGAATGGACAGCCTCCTCCTTCTGGTCCAGCTCCATGCAGACCCGGAAGACACTGATGTAATTATCAGAGATCTGTTCGTCCGTAGTGGAATAGTTCTGCATAATTTCGTAACACTTCTCCCGATCTCCCATGCGCAGGTAACATTCCGCAATGATGGGACGCAGCCGGTCGGTCTGGTCGGAGTTGTTCAGGAGCGATTCATTGAACACCTCCAATGCCTTTTCGTAGCTCTCGTTGAGATAGAGTCCATACACTTTCAACATCAGCAGATCCGGATCGCTTTGGAACTTCGGGTCGCACGTCTGGGCGAAATCACAGGCCTCTACCGCCTTCTCATAGTCACGATTGATCAGGTACAGACGGGCCAGCGTGAACCAATAATCATTGGAGAAGGGGTTCTCGTCAATCAGCTCGTTACAGATCCGGATCGCTTCCGGGTATTTGGCTTCACACTCGTTGACATAACAAAGCTCTTCCTTTAAGATCTGATTGTTGGGGAAGAGCCTGAGTCCGTCTTGAATGATCTGCTGGGCCTCTCTGAATTTTTCCAGGTCATCGAGTGCCACGGCCAGTTCTTCATACACATATTCCAGATAATCACAATCGTTCCGTTGCAGTTGTTCGATGAACGCGATGATCTTGTCGAAATGTCCCAAGGCTGCATAACACTGCATCCGGATCAGATCCACATCCGCATCGTCGTTGATGGACATGCTGTCCAGGAGTTGCAGGGCCTTTGTGTATTGTCCGTCGAACAGGGCTTTCTTGCATTTCCGAATTTGCAGATCCGAATTAAAGGGATGAAGTTTCAGCCCGAGAGCCAAAACTTCATCGTAGTAGGTGAAGTCATCCGTCTCTTCGAAACTGTCCAACAGTTGTTCGATCTGGTCAGCATCAAAATAGGGCTCCTTGCCGTTCTCTCTGGCCTCCAGATAGACTTTCAACAATTGAGATACTTTTTTGGATTTCATACGGAAAACGAATGACAGTTCCTTATGCTTTCCCTTTCACTTTGCTCCATGTGTCTTTCAGCGAGACGGTCCGGTTGAACACGAGATGGTCGGCTGTCGAACTCTTGTCCACATTGAAATAACCGATGCGCTGGAACTGGAGATAATCAAGCGGCTTTGCATCGGCCAGGTACTTCTCCACATAACAGTGGGTCAGCACGCGCAGTGAATCGGGATTGATGATCTCTTTCATGGCCTCCAGCACATCACAGCCCTTGGCCTCGCGGATGGCCGCCAGTTCGTCGCGCGGATTCTCCACAGTCCACAGACGGTCGTAGAGGCGTACTTCAGCCGGCAGACAATGCGCACAGCTGACCCAGTGGAGTGTACCCTTCACCTTGCGGTTGCTGTCAGGCATTCCGCTCTTGGTGGCCGGATCATATTCGCAATAGACCTCTGTCACCTGGCCGTTCTCATCCTTCTTGCAGCCTGTACATTTAACTATATAGGCGTTTTTAAGGCGCACCTCCTGTCCCGGAGTCATGCGGAAATATTTCTTGGGGGCATTCTCCATGAAATCCTCCTGTTCGATCCACAGTTCACGGCTGAATTCGATCAGGTGACTGCCTGCTTCCGGATCTTCCGGATTGTTGATGGCTTCCATCTCTTCCACCTGTCCCTCCGGATAGTTGGTGATGATCAGCTTCACCGGATTCAAGACGGCAGAGACACGGGTGGCCCGTATGTTGAGGTCTTCCCGCACGACACTCTCCAACAGCGTAAACTCGTTGAGGGCGTCGTATGTGGTGTAACCGATCTTGTCGATGAATTTGTGGATGGATTCCGGAGAATAGCCGCGACGACGGAAACCGCAGATTGTCGGCATACGGGGGTCGTCCCAGCCATCGACCAATCCCTCTTTTACCAGAATCAGCAGGTTACGCTTGCTCATCAAGGTGTAGCTCAAGTTCAGTTTGTTGAACTCATACTGGCGCGGACGGTTGTCGTCCAGATCCTTGCCCTCTTTCAGCCAATCGACAAACAGATCATACAGCGGACGGTGGACCACAAATTCCAACGTACACAACGAGTGTGTGACCCCTTCGAAGAAGTCGCTCTGTCCATGGGCGAAGTCATACATCGGATAGGCTTTCCACTTGTCGCCGGTACGATGGTGCGGAGTCTTGATGACACGGTAGATGATCGGGTCGCGGAAATGCATGTTCGGATTGGCCATATCGATTTTGGCACGCAGCACCATGGCTCCCTCTTCGATCTCACCGCTGTTCATTTTCCGGAAAAGCTCCAGATTCTCTTCGATCGGACGGTTGCGATAGGGGCTGTCCACGCCCGGTTGTGTCGGTGTGCCTTTCTGCTGGGCGATCAGCTCGGCGCTCTGTTCGTCAATGTAGGCTTTGCCCTCTTCAATCAGACGGATGGCGAAATCCCATAATTGCTGAAAATAGTCTGATGCATAATATTCATTTCCCCACTGGAAACCCAGCCATTGGATATCCTCCTTGATGGAATCTACATATTCCATATCCTCTTTGACGGGGTTGGTGTCGTCAAAACGGAGGTTGCAGACACCCCCATATTTCTGTGCAATCCCGAAGTCCATACAGATCGCTTTGGCATGGCCGATGTGCAGATAACCGTTTGGCTCCGGCGGAAAACGAGTCTGCACGCGTTTCCCGTTCTTACCCTCTGCCAAGTCCTTTTCGACGATAGTCTCTATAAAGTTCAGGCTTTTCTTGCCCTCTTCATTCAAGTTTGTCTCGCTCATATTTTTTTATAATGTGATTCTGATACTGCAAAGGTAGTAATATTTCGAACAAAATCGCGGAATCTTCATTGTACATTGTCAATAGATGTGTATCTTCGTGCCGCCAAAGAGGTTGATGCGGATGAATCAATCAAAGTATTTCCAAAATAAACAATATAGAAAATGAGAAAATTACTGACAGTGGCTGTCGTTTCGGCAGCTGCTTTGTGTGGTTGTGGCGGTAAGAGTGCCCAACCGGTGGAAACGGAAACGCAGACCGTAGCTGCGGCTTCTGAGGTGATCAACGAATTGACGGCCCAGGAGAAGGCCGACGGCTGGCAATTGCTGTTCGACGGACAGACGACCCAGGGGTGGAGAGGTGCCCATCTGGAGGCTTTCCCGGATCATGGATGGCAGATCGAGGATGGAATACTGACTGTGCTGCCTGCTGATGGCGGTGAATCGACCAATGGCGGTGACATCGTCACGGAGGCCGTCTATTCCGCTTTCGAACTGAGTGTGGATTTCAAGATTACGGAGGGTGCCAACAGCGGTATCAAATATTTTGTGACGGAGAAGGAGAAGCAGAAGGGGTCTGCCTATGGACTGGAATTCCAGATCCTGGACGACGAACGCCATCCGGATGCCAAACTTTACACGACCTATCCGGGAAGCCGTACGCTGGGCAGTCTGTATGATCTGATCAAGAGTGAGAATGTACATTTCAATGGAGTAGGGGAATGGAATACGGCGGTTATCAAGGTATTCCCCAACAATCATGTAGAGCACTGGCTGAACGGTACAAAGCTGCTGGAATATGAACGGTGTAGCGAGGCTTTCCGCGAATTGGTGAAGGGTAGCAAATATGCGGATCCGGCCTACAACGATCCCCTGCCTTTCGGAGAGGCTTCTGAGGGCCATATCCTGTTGCAGGATCATGGCAATATGGTCTCATTCCGCAATATCAAGATTCGGGAGTTGAAATAAGATATGCCGGAAACGATCTTGGACGACTGGAAACGGTTCGTGGATGACTGGCAAAGTGCCGATCCTTGGATAGAGGTACAGACCTCCGGTTCGACGGGGGCTCCCAAACGGATGCGGGTACGCAAGGAACAAATGGCGAACAGTGCACGGATGACCTGCCGTTATCTGGGGTTGCAACCGGGCGACAAGGCATTGCTTTGTATGCCCTTGCGCTATATTGCAGGGAAAATGATGGGGGTGCGTGCGCTGGTGGCTGGATTGGATCTGGTGATACGGGAGCCTTCCGGTCATCCTTTGGCCGATGTGGAGGAGCCGGTCCGGTTTGCCGCGATGATACCGTTGCAGGTCTATAACACCTTGCAGGTGCCGGAAGAGCGTGCCCGGCTGGAGGGGATCGACCGGCTGATCATCGGGGGTGGCGCCATCGATCCCGATTTGGAGAGGGTCTTGCGGCCCATGCCGGGACAGATCTATTCCACGTATGGAATGACGGAGACCCTTTCGCATATCGCACTTCGACGTCTGAATGGTCCGGAAGCATCCCTCTATTATCAGCCGTTGCCCGGTGTGTCGCTTTCCCTGTCCGCAGAGGGGACCTTGGTGATCGAGGCTCCTGCCGTGGCAGAAGGGAGGCTGGTGACCCATGATTTGGCGGAGTTGCGGCCGGATGGTCGTTTCCGTATTTTGGGCAGGCGCGACAATGTCATTGTCAGTGGCGGTGTCAAACTCCAGATCGAGGCCATCGAGGAGGCATTACGTCCCCTCTTGCAGACCGGTTTTGCCATTACTTCCGTGCCGGATGCCAAGTTCGGAGAGGCCGTTGTCCTGTTGTTGGCACCTCCTCACCGGGTGTCGGAACTCTCTCGGGAGAGACTGGCTGAGCGGTTGTCGCGTTATGAACGCCCGCGACACATCTGGCCGGTTGAGGCCATACCGATGACCGGGACCGGAAAGATCAATCGGGCTGCCTGCAAGGTCAAAGCCCGGGAAATAGAAAATCAATTCACAAAAAATAATCGCGTATGAAAAAGTTAGTATCAATTGCTGCTCTTTCCTGCATCGCTCTTTCGGCTGCTTGGGCGCAGCACGAGAATGGTTGCTGGAATCCGCAGGACCCGACGATCCACGCGGAGCAGAAGTATGCCGGTTTCGACTGTGTGACGCTGCTCGACAGTACCTTCGTAACGGTACAGGCCACCGGTTCCGGTTCGTTTGCCGTCTATCGGAAGTTCAAGGTACAGACACCGCGTGGAGCCGTGAACAACCGGATTATCAAATATGATTATGATCCCTTGACGGCTCACGCTGAATTCCGCTATGTGACCATCTACCGGGCCAATGGCGATGTGCTGAATCTGGATGTGACACAGGCTTGTGACTATGCAGCTCCCGCCCGTGCCATCTATTGGGGTGCCCGCCAGATCATGATGGAGGTAGGCCGTCTGGAGCCGGGCGATGTAATCGAATATGAAATTGCCAAGAAGGGATTCACCTATGCGTTGCTGACTGCCGGCGAACAGGCCGATGAGGAACGTTTCATTCCGCCGATGCGGGGTCAGTTCTATGACATCGTGCCCTTCTGGTCGGCTGACCCTACGGTCCGCAAGGTCTATAAGGTATCGATCCCGATGGAGAAAGATTCTCAGTTCCAGTTCTATCAGGGGGAATGTTCCTCTTCTGTCCGCTATGAAGGGGGCCGTAAGGTATATACGTTTGCCATGGACGATATGATGCCCTACAAACTGGAACCGAATGCAGTGGATTACTATGATTCTGCCCCGAAGCTGATGATGTCTTCCACACCGAAATGGAACGACAAATCAATTTGGTTCAATCAGGTGAATGAAGAGTATGGCAGCTTCAAACCCATTCCCGAAGCCGAGAAGAAGGTGGCGGAGCTGATCAAAGGAAAGAACGGGGAAATGGAGAAAATTGCCGTGTTGACTCACTGGGTGGCTGATAATATCCGCTATTCGGGTATCTCCATGGGCAAAGGTGAAGGCTTTACCTTGCACAATCTGAAGATGAATTACACGGACCGTTGTGGCGTATGTAAGGATATAGCCGGTACTCTGGTGGCCTTCCTTCGGATTGCCGGTTTCGAGGCCTATCCGGCCATGACCATGGCAGGCAGCCGTGTGGAGAGCATTCCGGCTGACCATTTCAACCATTGTGTGGCTGTGGTGAAGTTGTCAAACGGCACCTATATGCCGCTCGACCCGACGTGGGTCCCCTTCTGCCGGGAGTTGTGGAGCAGTGCTGAGCAGCAGCAGAACTATCTGCCCGGTATTCCCGAAGGGTCGGATCTGTGTCTCACGCCGGTCTCTGCTCCGGAGAATCACTATGTCCGTATCAAGGCAGACAACCGGCTGGATCAGACAGGTACCCTGCGTGGCAAGTTCGTGATCACAGCGGAGGGCCAGTCAGACAGCAATATCCGTGGCATCTTTACCCGCGGCTGGCAGACAGAATGGCGCAATGCGTTGGAAAAACAGTTGCTGAGCGTATCGCCCAATGCTCGTCTGATTGCCGTCGATTATGGCAGCAATCCGAAGGATTATCAGGCAGCCCCGATCAAGATGACCTTTACCTATGAGATCCCCGGTTATGCCGTAGTGGCTGGCAATCAGTTGGTGATGAAGCCGATGGTGATGAACAACCTCTACAACCAGGTGAAGAGCTATCTGCGCATCAATACGGATCTGGAAGAGCGTCATCAGGGATTCAAGGATGGATGTTCCCGTCTGGTAGAGCTGGACGAGACGTTGCAGTTGCCTGCCGGCTATCGGTTGGCTAACCGGGCACGTGAGGATCGTAAGGAGAGCGCAGCCGCCGATTTTGAAGGCTCGTTGCGGCAAGAGGGCAATAAGGTGTTGATGCATCAGCGTCTGGCCCTGAAGAAGCGTGTGTATGAAGCGGCCGACTGGGACGGATTCCGTACGGCTGTCAACACGCATAAGAGCTATGGAGATTATTTAGTCATCAGTAAATAAAAGTAGGCAAACCATGAATAAGTCAATATATCTATCTATCTTCTGCTGTCTGCTGTTGTGGCCGGCACTCCTTGTGGCCCAGTCGGAGGCTGAGTTTGGGAAGGTATCGAAAAGTTGGACGCTGAAGTCAGACGGAAGCCAGGAGTTTCGTTGCAGCAAGGAGCTGACGCTCTTTACCCATACGGCCATGAACAGCACGTATGGCGAAACCTTCATCGTCTATAATCCCGCATATCAAGAGTTGAAGATCCACGAATCCTACACGAAACAGAAGGATGGCACGATCATCCGTACACCGGACAATGCGTTTGTCGAGGTCTTGCCGCGTCAGGCAGATAACGCCCCTGCTTTCAATCATCTGAAAGAGATGGTGGTGGTGCACACGGGGCTGGATCTGGGATCGACTATCTATTTGGATTATTCCATTGTGACCAAGCCGGGTTTCAGTCCGGAACTGGATCTGTTGGAGAGTGTGCAGGAGACTTCTCCGGTCAAGGTCTGTACACTGACTCTTTCCGTTCCGGAGTCCAAGCCGTTGGCCTATCAGTTGGCCGGTTCGGCTGTGAAGGCCGTTGAAAGCCTGCAGGGCGGGCAGAAACAGGTGCAATGGAGTCTGCGTAATCTGCCGGCATTGTCACGCGAAGCCAACACGCCGCACGACAAAAGCAATACGGTACAGTTGGTGGCATCCACGTATGGTTCCAGTGCTGCTGTGCTGGAGGCCATGAAGCAGGGATGGCGTGAGAACGTGGATTATGAGGCCAAGGCTTTTGCCCAGTATGTGACAGAGGAGTGTACGACGGACCAGGCCAAGGTGGATCTGTTGCAGAACTATTTGGCTACCCGGGTCGCTACGGCTCCGGTACCGGAATCTTGGCTGGGCTATCAGAGCCGCGATGTGGATGTGGCTTTGCGTAGTGCCTATGCCACGGTGGCTGAAAAGACGCTGCTGTTCAACGCTATGCTGAATGCGGTCGGTGTGCCGGCTGAAGTAGTCGCTGCTTTTCCGGCTTGCTTGCAGGAAGCTGCTTGTGGCCGTCAGGCGATTGACGCCTATTATATCAAGGCACAGGTGGATGGTCAGACACGTTATCTGTCCGCCACGCAGACAGGTCTCTTGCCGATGCAGTGGCGTGGTGCTTTGGACCGCCTGTTGACGTTGAGTGGCACGGCGGTGTCTGCAGACCCGCAACCGAAGGTGGTGGAAGAGCAGAAGAAGGTGGATGCCAGCAAGCTGGAGGCGGTCGGCGGTGTGTATGTGTGCACGTTGCCGGCAGCCACACAGGGAGCAGAACGTTTGAACCCGTTGAACAGCCAGCGTGTAGAGCCCTTTGAGTTGCCCTCCTTGTTGAAGGAGACGGTCTCTTACGAAGTGACCCAGCCGTCAGGAGCGCGCCTGTTGACCCAGTCGGGGGAGACACGGGTGAAGAAGGCTTTTGGTGAAGTGGCAACAACTGTCACTCCGAAGGGGGACAAAGTGGAAGTCGTACGTACTCTCCAGTTGAACCAGCTGCAATATACACCGGCTGAATACAAGGAGTTGCGCCAGTTGCTGAATGTCTGGAACAATCCGAACCAGCGTGTTCTGTTATTTGCCCAATAAACAGATGCAGGTGGAACCCTGACCGATAGCGGAAGTCCCGCCTGTCAATCCAAATCGTCTTGCAGAATGACATCTGTTTTGCAAGACGATTTTTTTGTTTTATGGGTGCAGCATAAAAACCGGATCGTAACGGAAAAGTATTTGGATATAAGGGACGAAGTTTGTATATTCGCGGCATTAATTACGTAAATTAAATGTGTTGGCTGATCAGATTGCAAATGTCATAGCATCCCATAGCTGAAACAAATAGAATAGTGAGTCATGAGAGCATATAATGAATTGAAAATTGCCGTGGCGGGTACCGGTTATGTCGGTCTGAGCATGGCTACATTGCTGTCACAACATCATGAAGTGGTGGCAGTCGATGTGATCCCTGAAAAGGTAGAAAAGATCAACAATCGCGTATCTCCGATCCAGGATGAGTATATTGAGAAATTTTTTGCTGAGAAGGAGTTGAGGCTTACGGCTACTTTGGATGGAAAAGCGGCCTACAAAGATGCCGATATCGTCATCATTGCCGCACCTACCAACTACGATCCGGTAAAGAACTTCTTCGATACCCATCACATTGAAGATGTGATTGATCTGGTGTTGGCGGTGAATCCCGATGCGGTGATGGTCATCAAGAGTACCATTCCTGTCGGTTACTCCCGTTCTCTCTATAAAAAGTATGCCTTGCAGTTCCTGCTCAAACCGGAGCTGAAGGGCAAACATTTCAACCTGCTTTTTTCTCCCGAGTTCCTCCGTGAGAGCAAGGCATTGTATGACAATCTCTATCCGAGCCGCATCATCGTGGGCTATCCGAAGATCATAGAGGGAAAGGAGTTTGACGAGGAGAATGCCGCCATTGAGGCAATTGGCAACCCCGATGCAAAGGAATATGCCAAGACCTTTGCCAGACTTCTTCAGGAAGGAGCCATGAAAGAAAGCATCGACACGCTGTTTATGGGCATGAAGGAGGCTGAGGCTGTGAAACTCTTCGCCAACACCTATCTCGCCCTGCGAGTCAGCTACTTCAACGAGCTCGACACCTATGCTGAAATCAAGGGTCTCGACTCACAGGCCATTATTTGTGGTGTAGGTCTTGACCCCCGTATCGGTACGCACTACAATAACCCCAGTTTCGGCTATGGAGGGTATTGCCTGCCCAAGGACACCAAACAGCTATTGGCCAACTATGCCGATGTGCCGCAGAACATGATGTCTGCCATTGTGGAAAGCAACCGTACACGCAAGGACTTCATCGCCAATCAGGTGCTGAACAAGGCTGGCTATTACAATGAGAATGCCCATTGGGATGCTGACAAGGAAAAGGAGGTGGTTATCGGTGTATATCGTCTGACCATGAAGTCCAATTCCGACAATTTCCGACAATCTGCCATCCAAGGCATCATGAAGCGCATCAAGGCCAAAGGGGCTACGGTCATTATCTACGAACCGACTTTGACGGACGGAGAATCCTTTTTCGGGAGCAAGGTCGTCAATGACCTCGCTGCTTTCAAACAGCAGTCTCATGCCATCATTGCCAACCGATATGATCCCTGCTTGGATGATGTGAAAGACAAGGTCTATACCCGGGATATCTTCCAGCGGGATTAGGTGTGCCACGAGCAAAATTCTTTTTGACAAGTAAGTATATCCCAAAAGCCCCCGCCCAGCAGACTGGGTAGGGGCATCCCTCAGGTTTTCAAGGATAG
>JBJECC010000105.1:0-11979 GCA_051870655.1 Parabacteroides sp.
ATACGTCAAATATTTATGCGGTCAGTGATTTCTATCTGTTCAATGGCGCCTATATGCGTATCAAAAACATCACATTAGGTTACACAATTCCGCAGAGTATCACCAAGAAGTTCTTTGTCAATAAGCTGCGTCTCTATTTCAGTGCGAACGACCTGCCTGCCTTCTCGAAGTATCCGGATGGGTATGATCCGGAATGGGATCGCAGCAGTGACCTGATCTTGTCGTCCTATATCTTTGGTTTGAATGTTTCATTTTAATTAGCGAATCCAATTATGAAAATACTATATAACTATCTATTTGCCGGAGTTATGGCGTTGAGCCTGACGGCCTGTGCCGATCTGGATTTGAATCCGCTGTCAGAGGGTTCAAGTGAGAACTGGTATCATGATGAGACAGAGATCGAGATGTCACTCAATGATCTGTGGCGACCTGACTTCTTCCCGATTGACGGTCTGTCATGGGATGATGATCTGTTGAACAGAAATGGCTCCAATGAAGTCACATTGGGTACGATGACAGCCCAGTCAAGTACGGTGTCGGCTCGTTGGACAGCTCTGTACAAGGGGATTGCTCGTGCTACGAAAGTGATAGATGCCTTAGACGATGGAACGGCTGTAGGCGTGAGCGAAACGAAAGTGAATCAATACAAGGGTGAGGCCTATTTGATGCTGGGCTTTGCCTATGGAGAGCTGGCTACCTATTGGGGGGACGTGGTGCTGAACAAGGGAATGACCTTGGAAGAGGCGTATGTGGCTACCCGCTCGCCGAAGAGCGAGGTACTGGCTTACGCCTACGATTGTCTGGACAAGGCAGCGGGTTTCCTTCCGGAATCCTATGCAACCCAACAACGTCCTACAAGAGGGGCTGCCTTGGGTTTTAAGGCCCGTTTTGCCCTTTGCAACAACGATTGGCAGACAGCCGCGGATGCTGCAGCCCAGGTGATGAACTCAGGGGTGTATAGCCTGCATGAGAATTATCTGGATCTGTTTACTGCCGATAGTTCACCGGAGTATATGTTTTATTTCAAGGGTGATCTGACCTTGAAGAAGGGGTATGGATTGGCATCTGCTGTGAAAGACTATGTCATCCGAAAGTGGAATGGGTTTGCCAATCAAGGGCCCTCACTGGAATTGCTTTGCTCCTATACCTGTACGGACGGTAAACCGATTGACCAGTCACCGCTCTACAATCCGAAAGATCCCTTTGCCAACCGCGATCCTCGTCTGGCCATGACTATCCAGCCGTTCAAAACCAAATATTCGGCTGATTATGCAGAGTATGAAGCCTCGAAGTTAGACGGCACCTTCCCGGAGAAATATCCGGAATACATCACATTGGGGTATGAGTATAATCCGAGTCCCTATGCAAACCGGGTGTATGAAGTCGCTTCCGGCCAGATGGTACTCAACAACGATGCCAAGGCTTCCAACCAGCACTCTGCCTACAATGGCTTGATGGTCCGTAAATTTGTCAAGGAGAATTGGAAGGATTATAATAGTTATGGCAATGTGTCGGATAACTGTTATCCCTATCTGCGATATGCGGAGATACTGATGACCTACGTAGAGGCGAAGAATGAACTGGGACAATGTACACAGGAGGATTTGGACAAGACAATCAACCTGGTACGTGCACGGGCCTATCAAGGTAGCGGCATTGCCTATCCGCGTGTGGAGGTGGCTTCGCAAGCCGCTTTGCGGAAGATCATCCGTATGGAGCGCCGTTCGGAGTTTGCCTTTGAGGGGATCCGTTATCGTGATCTGTTGCGGTGGCGGATTGCGGAAAAGTCACACAACAAGCCCATGTATTATTTGGATCGTTCTTGGTCCGGCTCTGCCGACTGGAATGGCTTGACCGGTGCGGAATCCAATATTGAACTCTCTGACGGATTCAAGCAGTTGCTGAAGAACTGGGACGAGGGTAATTTCCCGATCGGCGGTGTTCCGACCATTGACGAGGATGGTCTGCCCGATCTTTCTCCGATGGAGGCAGCCGGGTATATCACGACGTTCTACAAGATGTCATTCGATCCGAACAAGAATTATCTTTGGCCGATTCCTGCCGACGATATTCTTGTCAATAGCAATCTGACACAGAATCAGGGATATTAATGATAGAGGGAAGGCAATTGGGCCGGCATTCGAGGGTAAATCAGTGCCGGCCCTCATTTTTAAAAGGGAGATACGATGAACTATAAATGGATTGTTTTAGCATTGGCATGTGTGTTGTCTGCTTGCCGACAAGAGACATCGACGGGCGATCTGCGAGAGGTCGATGTGTGTGTCTATGGCGGAACCTCTGCCGGGGTTGTGGCTGCCTATTCTGCCAAGAAGATGGGCAAGTCTGTTTTATTGGTTGAGCCGGGCTGCTATTTGGGCGGTATGACAACCGGTGGTTTGGGCATGACTGACATTGGCAACAAATATGCGGTGACCGGTTTGGCACGTCTCTTTTACCGACGTATCGGAGAACACTACAAGAAATTCGAGCAATGGACCTTTCCACCCAGTGTCGCCTCACAGGTGATGAATCGCTTTGTGACAGATGGGGAGTTGGAAGTCCTCTATCAGCATCGGATCAGAGAGGCCTCTGTACAGGACAGGACGATCCGTGAAATCCTATTGGAAAATTCCGAGGAGGCTGAAACCGCTCCGACAGTCCGGATCCGGGCTAAACAATATATAGATTGTACGTACGAGGGAGACCTGATGGCACGGGCCGGAGTCTCTTATGCGGTGGGTCGTGAGGCCAATGAACAGTATGACGAGACGCTGGATGGGGTACAACTCCTGACGCAACATCAGTTTCCCGATGGGGTGGATCCCTATGTGGTGGAGGGTGATTCCACCAGTGGACTTTGTTGGGGGATCCAGCCGAATGTGTTGCAGCCGGATGGAAGCGGAGACAAATTGGTGCAGGCCTATAATTTCCGTCTCTGTCTGACCAACGTGCCGGAGAACCGACGTGCCTTTGAACGTCCGGCCGATTATGACTCGACCCGATATGAACTGTTGGCCCGTGCCCTTCGGAAAATGCGCCCTCATATTGATGAGGTGTTGATTTTCAATTGGGGGCAAATGCCGGATGAGAAGTATGATGTCAACAACCGGGGGCCTCTCTCAACGGACATGATCGGTATGAATTATGACTATCCGGACGGGGATTACGCCACACGCGAACGTATCTGGAAGGCCCATGAGAGTTATACGAAAGGATTGCTGTATTTCCTGACGCATGACACACGGGTTCCGGAGATCTTGCGGGAACAGGTCAATGCGTTTGGCTGGGCAAAGGATGAGTTTACGGACAATGACAATTTCCCTACGCAACTGTATGTACGTGAAGCGCGTCGCCTGATCGGGGAATATGTGATGACACAAAAGAATTGTCAAGGGGAAGAGACGGTAGGCGATGCGATTGGTATGGCGGCGTATGGCATGGACTCGCACAATTGCCAACGTATCGTGACGAACGGGATGGTCAAGAATGAGGGAGATGTACAGTATCATGGATTCC
Source organism: Parabacteroides sp. (assembly GCA_051870655.1). GTDB lineage: Bacteria > Bacteroidota > Bacteroidia > Bacteroidales > Tannerellaceae > Parabacteroides. Next base: position 3,517 of record JBJECC010000105.1, read on the forward strand.
CTCCCTATCCGATCTCCTACCGGAGTATCACACCGAAACGGGAAGAGTGTGTGAACCTGTTGGTACCGGTCTGTATCTCTTCCACCCATATTGCTTTCGGGTCGATCCGCATGGAACCGGTCTTCATGGTGTTGGGCCAGTCTGCCGGTGTGGCAGCCACACAGGCCATTGACGAGCAAACGTCGGTACAACAGATTGATGTGCAGAAGCTGCGTCGGAAACTGAAAGAGGATCCCTATTTGGATGGCTCTGTACCGGAGATTCTGGTGGATGATGCGGATGTGGATAAAACCGCTGGTCGGGGTGGCTGGAAAAAGGGCTTCGGATCCCACTACAAGAGCAGTTTTGTCTATTGTGACAACACGCATCCAGAGACCTCCTATACATTCTTGCCGGTTGTGAAACAGCGTCATGCCTATGAAGTCTATTTCTATTGTACCGCATTGCCCGATACGGAGATGCCGGAGAGGATGAGTTTTGACATCCGGTCTGCAGACGGTCTCCATCAGGCGGCCATTGCTCCACGTGAACATAAGGGGGCCTGGGTAAGTTTGGGAACTTATACATTTGATCCAGGATACCGTAACTCTTTTATACAGTTGGTAGGCAATCGTTCCAAAGGATCGCTTTTTGCAGATGCTTTGTTGTTGGTGCCACGTGATTAATTTGTATTTTTATCCTCAAAATAAGAGAACATGCTATGATTACACGTCGAGATTTTTTGAAGGTAACGGCCGCCGGAGGTGTATTGACCTCTATAGGTCGGGTGGAAGAGGCTCGGGCAGCCGTGCGAAGTGTCATGCCGGACGGACAATATTGTCAGGAGAGCGAGCGGCAGATCCCGTTGCTGGCCGAAGTGGATCTGGTGGTGGCAGGAGGCAGTTCGCGGGCTGTCGCAGCAGCGGCAGCTGCAGCCCGATGTGGCATTCGGGTCTATTTGGTTTGTCCGCAACCCTATTTGGGCGAAGATATCTGTGGGGCTCATCTGTATGACCGTCTGCCAGACGAACCGTTGCAGACAGCATTGGCACAACGGATTTTCGATTGGAGCAAGCAACGCCCGACTCCTCTGCAGGTGAAGAAAACGTTGGAAGATGAACTGATCGATCTGGGTGTCGATTTTCTATATAGCAGTTATGTAACGGAGGCTTTGGTGGGAGAGAACGGTCAACCGGCCGGTGTGGTGGTTGCCAATCGCTCCGGACGGGAGGCCATCCGTTGCCGGACGATCATTGATGCCACCCATGAGGCGACCGTGGCGGCCTGTTTAGGAGCGGAGATCTCTGCTTTCCATGCCGGACCGGTAGAGTTTGACTTTACGGTGGTGGGTAATGCACCGAAAGAGGCTCCTGAAATCATCCGTGCCGAGCCGTGGAAAGAGCCGTTGCAGGTAGGTGGCAAAAACTATCCGGCGACACGTTATACATTCCGTTTCGATCTGCCGGATGCTTCGTATGCGGCCCTGCAGACGATCGAACAAAAGATACGTACACGGCTTTGGGATGCCGATCAGGTGGACAGTTCCGACCGACTTTGGTATATGCCGCTCCAGCAGGTCCGTTGTCAGGCAACGGCCGAGACACGTCCGGGATCCCTTCGCGAGTTGTCACAAGGGGTATTCCAGGCCCGGAACATCCCCCATCTGTGGATCTTGGGACCGATGGCCGGCCTGTCACGTGCGTTGGCTGCACAGTTGATGCGTCCGGTACCAGCTCTGCTGTTAGGAGATCTGGTGGGTGAATGGGCTGCGGAGGCAATCCGCCAGGTACCTAAACCCAACAAAGTCGTTGTGCGGCAATCTGCAGTGGATGCTTTCCGCTATGGCGAGATCGGAGAGTTGCTCCAACCGCTTCGTCCCTGGAGAGACCGGCAATTTGTAGAGTCACCGGCAGGTGCCTTGCCCGTGCTGGGCCGTTATGAAGTCGTTGTGATGGGTGGCGGTACTGCCGGTGCTTCGGCAGGTATTTCTGCGGCCCGCCAGGGTGCCAAGACATTGGTGTTGGAATACCTGCATGGTTTGGGCGGTCTCAGTACCTTGGGTATGATCGGTGTCTATTGGGATGGTTTCCGGGGTGGTTTTACCTCCGAAGTGGATCGGGGTGTCCTGGGTATGGCGTCTGCAGACCATCCACGTCGGCCGAAACAGGATGGACATTTCCCGGCAGACTGGAAGATGGAATGGTTACGTAAGGAGTTGTTGGCAGCCGGTGGCACACTCTGGTTTGGTGTGATGGGCTGTGGGGCTGTCACGGAGAACGGACGGGTCAAGGGGGTTGTGGTGGCCACTCCATTCGGACGTGGTGTCGTATTGGCCGATATGGTGATCGACAGTTCCGGAAGTGCCGATATTGCCATTGCTGCCGGTGCGGCTTATGAATATACCGGAGCCAAGAGTCTGGCCATACAAGGGGCCGGTACCGGTAAATGGGCTCCCGGGGATTATTATAATAATAATGACTGGCTGTTTGTGGATGATTCCGATGTGCTGGATATTTCCCGTGCGTTTGTACAGGCAAAAAGCAAGATGCGGCGGGAGTTTGACATCGTGAAGATGCCGCAGACGAGAGAACGCCGGCGCGTGGTAGGCGATTATGCCGTGTCGGTGTATGACGTGATGGCGCATCGTCGTTATCCGGATACCATCTCCTATCACAAGAGTTCGTTTGATACACATGGCATGACCATGGATCCGCTCTTCACACTCAATCCTCCGGAGAAAAGGCATAAGATTTATGATGCCGACGTGCCGTTGCGTTGTCTCTTGCCGAAAGGCTTGGAGGGAATCTTGACCACTGGTTTGGGAGCCAGTGCACACCGGGATGCGATGCCGGTTATCCGGATGCAGGCCTGTCTGCAGAATCAGGGGTATGCGGTCGGGTATCTGTCTGCCTGCTGCGTCAAGCAGGGACGGTTGCCTCGTCAGATCGACCTCAAGCCGATCCAACGCCATTTGGTCAAGATCGGTAATTTGCCGGAACGTGTCTTGACGGACAAGGCGTTCAAAGGATATAGCACGAAAGAGCTGAAACAGGCTGCTGCCCAAGTCTCCGATCAATATCAGGGATTGGAATTGTTGCTGAGCGATCCGAAACGCAGTCTTCCGTTGCTTCAAGCCCAGATGGCCCAGACGACCGATACGGAGGCACGTGTGATGTTGGCCAGCATTCTCTGTATGTTGGGGGATGCGTCGTCAGCTCCCATATTGGCAGAGGCCATCCGTCGTTATCCCACTTGGGATTCGGGTTGGCACTACACCGGCATGGGACAGTTTGGAGAGTGTCTGAGCCGTCTGGATGCGTTGATCATGGCATGTGGTGCCGCAGGGGATGCTTCCACTTGGGGTGTGGTAGCGGAGAAAGCTGTCTTGTTGAAACCGGAAGATGCCTTCTCTCACTTCCGTGCCGTGGCACAAGCGGCAGAGAAGGCTGGTCGGGGAGAGGCCGTGCCCGTATTGGCTGCTCTCTTGCGTCAGCCCGGTGTACGGTATCACGCCATGGAGTCGTATGCCGAAGCTCGCCGTCAGGTCGTACCAGGGTCAGACGATACCTCTACCCGCAATCGTGCATTGAAAGAACTTTTCCTGGTTGGAGCCCTTTATCGGTGTGGCGACAGCGGTCGGATCGGGCAGGAGATCCTTGAACATTATGCGTGCGGATTGCAAGGGCATTATGCGCGTTATGCCTGTGAGATCCTAAAGAGTCGGTAAAAAGAGACCTTCTATAGGTTAAGAATGCTTTTTTTGAGGGATGAAACAGAAGTTTCATCCCTTTCTTTTCGCATTATCCAAAAGTTTTATGTATTTTGCAGCACAATCAAATCGGGGTATCATGAAGAAAGAGAAATTTCATATTGAATATATTATGGATAATGTCTCCCGGCATAGTTTGTGGAACCATCTCACGACTCCTCCAGGTTTGTCCTCTTGGTTTGCCGATCGGGTAGAGATTGAGGGTGACAGCTATACGTTTTTCTGGAATAAAGAGTCACAAAAAGCACGGGTGTTATTGGAAAAACCGGAAGAGAAGATCCGTCTGCAATGGATCGATGAGGAGGATGCAGATGCCTATTATGAGTTTATCATTCACACGGTGGAACTGACGGGTACAACGGCTTTGGAGATTACTGATTTTTCCGAGCCGGATGAGAAGAGTGACTCAATCGATCTTTGGGATTCACAAATTGAGGCTTTAAAACGTTCATTGGGCATTTAGAACGGCTCCTGAAAAGAAAAACAGATAAAAATCGGACGAAATATTTGGTCGATTCGGATTCTTGTACTTTCTTTGCAGTGCAAAAAATAACTCATATTAATTAAAACAGAAAGATTATGAAAAAGTTTTTCCTGTGGGCTTCCGCCCTTTGTGTGTATTTCACCAGTTGTCAATCCTCCAATTCGGAACCGGCAGAACCGGATGAACCGCTTTATCCCGTACAGTTTACATTGCAGCTCAACGAGGAGGTTCTTCCGTTTTCCCCAACCAAGAGTATGCCCGATCTGACTTTTACGGAGCCTTCGTTGCGTGCGGATGAGGGGGAAGAGGAGGAGACTCCCTCCACACCGGCTGCACCGCCCTCTATGGATGACGATGAATTGTACAATACCATCGAATATATTGTTTATCGCAAGGTGGAAGGGAATGTATATGCCCAAATGAAACACAAGACCTATAAGCAGGGCGAAACATCGGATGACTTTGGGGTGATTTATGACAAATTGCCGGCCGGAGACTATAAGTTCGCGTTCATCACACACTCCTCCACTTCCACGACCTTGTCGGGTACGACAATGACCTTCAGTGAAATCAGTGATACGTTCTGGAAATTTATGGAATGTTCCGTCAGTGCCTTGGAGGCTACTGCAGAAACGCCGGTATTGTCTCGTGTCATTGGACGGGTGGAATTTTGTTCGACCGACAATGTGCCTGCTGAAATGGCCTCTTTCGAGATTACCGTCTCTCCCTTCTTGAATCAGCTGGATGTACAGACCGGACGGGCTGTGGAGACTGTGGCAAGTACCTACTATTCTTTTCCGATCACGGCTGGTGAACAGGGGGCTACACGTTCGTATCAATTCAATACATTCGTTTCAGAGAGCTCTCGTCTGTCTTTAGTACTTTCGACAAAAACCAGCAGCGGAACGGTCCTGTTTTCCCGAACGGTTACGCAGGTGGCACCACAAGCCAACCAGACTTTGCGTTATACCGGTATTCTGCATACGGATAAAGGAAATGACAGTTTCGAATTGGATGTCAATGAACAATGGAATTCAGATGCTGATAAAGAGCTTCCTGACCCGAATGAGGAACAACCTGACCCCGGCTTGAGTGAATAAGCAGTCGGAAGTTGCTTTTAATTCATATTTCATTTGTATTTTTGTGTGCAGATTCAAACTTAAAAGTGGAACACACGCATGACAAATCAAATTACGACAGAAAGCGTATGGGCTGATTTGCGCTATTTGCAGCTGTTGGCCCGTAGTTTTCCGACTATCGCGGATGCCAGTACGGAGGTCATCAATCTGGAAGCTATCTTAAACCTGCCGAAGGGAACGGAACATTTTCTGAGCGATATTCACGGAGAGGATCAGGCCTTCAACCATGTGCTGAAGAATGCTTCGGGAGCCGTCAAACGGAAGGTGAATGAGATCTTCAGCAATACGTTGCGCGAGTCGGAGAAGAAGGAGCTGTGCACATTGATCTATTATCCGGCAGAGAAACTGGAGCTGATCAAGTCCAAGGAGAACGATCTGGACGATTGGTATCAAGTGACTTTGAACCAGTTGGTGAAGGTCTGTCGCAACGTCTCGTCCAAATATACGCGCTCGAAGGTACGCAAGGCGTTGCCGGCAGAGTTCTCCTATATCATCCAGGAGCTGCTGCACGAGTCTTCTGTCGAACCCAATAAGTCGGCCTATGTGGATCAGATCATCAATACGATTATCTCGACCGGACGGGCCGACGACTTCATCATCGCTTTGTGCAATCTGATACAGCGGCTCACCATCGACCTGCTGCATATCGTGGGTGACATCTATGATCGGGGACCGGGTGCACACATCATTCTCGATACCTTGTGTGACTACCACAATTTCGATATCCAGTGGGGTAACCACGATGTTCTTTGGATGGGAGCGGCTGCCGGTAATCTGGGCAGTATTGCCAATGTGATCCGTATGTGTCTCCGTTTTGGCAACATGGCCACTTTGGAGGATGGTTACGGCATCAATCTGTTGCCGTTGGCCACTTTTGCCATGGATATGTATAGTGAGGATCCGGGATTGATCTTCCGTCCGAAGACCAAGTTCTCGGACAGTGATTATGATGACAAGACCATCCGCCTGATGAGCCAGATGTTGAAGGCCATCACGATTATCCAGTTCAAGCTGGAGGGGGAGATCATCCGCCGTCGGCCTGAATTTGAGATGGACGATCGCCTGCTGTTGCACCGGATCGATCTGAAACGGGGGATAGTCCGCATCGGACAAACCGATTATCCGTTGCGTGATACGAACTGGCCGACATTGGATATGCGTGATCCCTATCGTCTTTCGGTCGATGAGGAGGATCTGATCTTGAAACTCAAGCATTCGTTTGAGAGCAGCGAGAAATTGAAGAAGCACATGCGTTGCCTCTTTACACATGGTTCCATGTATCAGGTCTGCAACTCCAATCTGCTGTTCCACGCCTCTATCCCGATGAATCCTGACGGCTCGTTCAAACAGGTGAAGATCCAGAATGCCTACTATGCCGGACGTGCTTTGATGGACCGTGTGGACCAGCTGATCCGTACAGCCTATTTCAAGACAGGTACACAGGAAGAGCGTGAGTTTGCCCACGACTATATCTGGTATCTGTGGTGTGGCGCCAATTCTCCCCTTTTCGACAAGAGTTGTATGGCTACTTTTGAGCGTTGCTTTCTGGATGCGCCGGAAACGCACGAGGAGGAAAAGGGGGCCTATTATACGTTGCGGAATGAAGAGGTGATCTGTGACCGGATCTTGGATGAATTTGAGGTGCAGGGACCTCATCGACATATCATCAACGGTCATGTGCCGGTACGTTCCATCCGGGGTGAGAATCCGATCAAGGCCAATGGAAAGATGTTGGTGATCGACGGTGGGTTCTCGAAACCTTATCACCCGGAGACCGGCATTGCCGGTTATACGCTGGTCTATCATTCCCGTGGTTTCCAGTTGGTACAGCACGAACCTTTTGAATCGGCAGCCAAGGCAATAGCCGAAGGGCTCGACATCAAATCGACGACAATTGTGGTGGAGTTGAGTTCCCATCGGCAGATGGTGCGCGACACAGACAAGGGCCGTGACTTGCAGGCACAGATCAGCGATTTGGAGAAGTTGTTGTTTGCTTTCCGAAGCGGTATCATCAAGGAAAAGGAGCGTAGCCGGTAACTCATGCGGGAAAAGACTCGAAACAGACCGCTCTTTTATGCGGCATTGGTGTGTTTGCTGGCAGGACTTTTCTTTGTCAGCCTGGCTTATGGAGCGGTGCAGATTCCCTTTTCGCAGGTGATGCATATTCTGTTGGGGCATGGTTCCGATCATGTGGCATGGCAGCATATTGTGATCCAATCGCGGCTGCCGCAGGCAATTACAGCCTTGTTGGCAGGAGCTGCTTTGGCAGTCAGTGGTCTGTTGTTGCAGACCTTGTTCCGAAATCCCTTGGCGGGTCCCTCCATTTTGGGTATCAGTGATGGTGCCAATCTGGGTGTGGCTGCTGTCTTGCTCTATTTCGGCGGGTCGCTCTCGCAAGTCGCGGACTGGCCTATCAGTGGATATGCGGCTGTCATTCTGGCGGCTTTTGTCGGGGCCTCATCCATCTTGGGCCTGATTATCTATTTTTCCTCTAAGGTGAAGAACAATGTGATGCTGCTGATCATCGGCATCATGATCGGGTATCTCGCCTCTTCGTTGATTTCCATCTTGAATTATTATGCTTCGACCGACAAGGTGCATGCCTTTGTGATGTGGGGCCTGGGTAATTTTTCCGGTGTCTCATTGGACCAGCTTCCATTCTTTTCCGTTTGTACGCTGGCCGGTCTGTTGCTTTCCCTCTTGTTGGTCAAACCGTTGAATGCTTTGTTGTTGGGCGAAATGTATGCGGCCAATCTGGGCATTCATGTGAAACGGGCACGACTGCTCATCTTGCTTTGTACAGGTCTGCTTACGGCTACGACTACTGCCTTTTGTGGGCCGGTCTCGTTTATCGGGCTGGCTGTGCCCCACATGGCCCGGTTGCTGCTGGGTTCTTCCAACCATACCATGTTGGTGCCGGTGACTCTGCTGACAGGTGCCTGTGTAGCGTTGCTGTGCAATGTGCTGATGGTGGTGCCGGGCAGCAATCAGATCTTGCCGTTGAATGCCGTGACTCCTATATTGGGAGCTCCCGTGATCATTTATGTAATCCTCAATCGCAAACATATTCAATATTTTAATTAGAAATCAGA
>JBJECC010000106.1:0-2182 GCA_051870655.1 Parabacteroides sp.
GAACCTGTGATGGTTGTGCCGCTGGCTGACCAAGAATCAGTAGCATCGCCGCTATGTTCATAGCTCAATCCAATGTTCGTATCACTGAGGCCCGTGACCTCACCGCTGGTAGCCGCATATGCCGTTAAAGAAAGATTCGGAAACAGCGTAAAGAGCAGCACAAAGGCGAGCAGCATGGCAGTCAGCCGTTTCAATACTCTTTTTATCATGGTCATTCATCTCCTAACTTTTTTCCCTTTTGCTTGAAGTTCAACGTAAATACTCAGGCCGATGGCGAAGGAAACCGCAGCCCAGAGGTGAGAAAGGTGGAAAATTCCCAGGCTGTATTCCTGATAGCGGAAAAACTCCACAATAAACCGGAACGCGCCGTAGGACGCCATATAGAGTGGATAAATCTCCCCGTGGGTCTGGCTGCGCCAAACCTTCCGAACCAGCAGGACCAGCAACACCAGGTAGAACACCAGTTCCGCTTCCCTGGTCGGCCATCGCAAACCGTTCATACCGGGGATTGGCAGGCCAAAGCAGCAGCCGGACAAAATGCAGTTGACCCGTGCACACATGACCGTGAAGATCATGCACGGCGTAAGCAGATCACACACCAGCCCCAGGTTCCGCTTCGTCAGCTTCGCACCGGCCCAATAGACCAGTGGCATAAAGAACACACCGCCGAACAGACTCATGTTCCCCAGACTGTCCGGATTAAAGCCGGTCTCCAGGAAGGCAAAGATCTTCACGCTGAGTACGCCTATCAATGTGTGCAGCACAGCTATGGGAAAGACGGCATACAACGGCATTTTCAGCCGCTTCCTCACCATCGAGAGCCAGACACAGCACACCACCGTAGCAAATAGCAGGAGCAGGAAGAGCGCATGTTCCTTCCCCCACGTCAGAATTTCATTCAATGTTTCCTCACCTTCTTCCGGCCCGGTCGCTTTCCTCTATACACCGGCAGAGATAAAAGAGATTTCGTCTCCTTCGCTGGGTAAACTCATTTCTCCCTGGGCGGCCCAAGCCAATTTCGTGCCGGGTCGCCCGGTTTAATTACTATCCGTGGAAACGCGCTGATTCAGAAGACAATCTTGCCAGTTTCGTCGAACACATACTCTCCGGCAGGAAGCAGACCGTTGGTCAGTGTGATCCAGTACGTACGGCCGTGAACGAGTTCGCCATTAGACGTCTTGGCGTAATAATAGTCGCCTTCGATCTGAATCAAGCCGGCTCCTGTCCGCACGCCATCTACATAGTAGTACAGGCTTCCGTCCTCTTCCACAATGCCGTTTTTGACCTCTGGCTCTTCCGGATCGGGATTGGGGTCGGGGGTAGGCTCGGGTTCAGGCTCAGGATCAGGTGTGGGATCCACGATCGGAGGATCAATCATCTTGCCGGTCTCATCAAACGCATATTCTCCGGCAGGAAGCAGGCCGTTGGTCAACGTGATCCAGTAGGTACGGCCATGGACGAGTTCGCCATTGGACGTCTTTGCATAATAGTAGTTGCCGTCGATCTGAATCAAGCCGACTCCTGTCCGCACGCCATCCACATAGTAGTACAGGCTTCCGTCCTCTTCCACAATGCCGTTCCTGACTTCCGGCTCTTCCGGATCAGGATCGGGGTCGGGGTCGGGGGTGGGCTCAGGTTCAGGTTCAGGATCGGGTGTAGGCTCCACGGTCGGAGGATCGATCATCTTGCCGGTCTCATCGAACGCATATTGTCCGGCAGGAAGCAAACCATTGGTCAAGGTGACCCAATAGGTTCTGCCCTTTACCGCTGTACTGGTACTGGTGCGGAAATAATAATAATCTCCATCCAGCAAAACCAGGCCGGCTCCCTCTACCAAATAACCGTTTTCGATCAGATAAGTGTCGCCGTTTTCCTCTGTATATAGGCCGCTGTAGTTTTCCTGCCATACACCATCACTGTCAAACAGGCAACAGACCATCTCGGCCGTACTTCCATATTTATGAACTTTCGTGTGCAAGTCCGTGACAAAGTATCCATACGTTTGGTTCCCTGCAAAATATTTGCAACCGTCGATCTCTACCCAGCTGTTTTTGACCCACTCGCCGGCCCACTTATAATGTGTACCCTCCGCGCTGCGGACGAGCGCACCGCGGGTCAGAATGTGATCTGTAAACGTATATTCATATCCATAGATGGTCTGCACACCATCCACTGCATTGCC
>JBJECC010000107.1:0-2180 GCA_051870655.1 Parabacteroides sp.
TGTTCCCAGATTTAAATCGTTCAAGGATTCGGAAATCAGATTTTTGCGGGAAGCATAAAGCCTGTTATGCTTTTTGGTTTCATAGTTTATACCGGCTGTCGCACCGATAGAATGCTTTCCGAATGTCTGGTTGTAATTCAGATAGGCATTGAAGACGTGCATCGGGTCAAACCAATTGGTCTTCTTGTATTGATCCACGTTGTAGTTGGGCACGTCCTGCAAGACTCCCGGCTGGATAGAGTACTGTACGACAGCTGAGCGATACCAATCATCAGCCATATAAAACTGATAGGTATAATCTGCATTCAACGTAAAGTACTTGCCCAAATCCAACACTCCTCCGAAGGTCGTTCTGAACTCATGGACCCCTTTCGAACCGCCGTTTTTGCCGTCCAACAACATGGCATTCATACCGTCACCGATAGAATAGTTGTTTTTGGCCGTATTGTAAGTGAAGGTTCCATCTGGATTGATCGGAGCATAACAAGGCAATGCATGGACTGTCGTATTCAGGAAATTGATGTTCGCACCCCCTTCCCTGCCGGTATATCGGTAAGTCTGATCATAATATTGCGTATTGTTATATACTTTCAAGAATGGAAACAATTGTGCATTGATCTTGCTGTGGAAGGTGTAGGATGTGAATTTGTCCGTGTTGACTTTCATGATACCGTCCTGCGTATAATAGTTGCCCGACAGCAGGAAGTTCAACTTCTCATCCCCACCGGACAGGCTGACATTATGCGACTGGGAAGCCTGATTGTCCTTGTAAAGGAAATCCCACCAATCCCAGTTGCCATAATAGTTATAGATATCCTTTCCGTTCACGTTCTTCACGACTACCCAAGGACGTTCCGGATTCTCCGCCTTATCATACCGGCGTGCTTCCAATTCTGCGTAGTCCTCCTCCGTATAACGTGTATAGGTGTTTCCCGTCGTTCTCCGGAATGCCTCATCATTGAGCATGACCGACTCGTATCCGCAGGTGATGAAATCGGTACTGACTGTCGGCTTCGAGACAGCAAAGAACCCGTTATAAGTCACATTCATCTTACCGGACTTGGCATTTTTTGTCGTGACCAACACAACGCCAAAAGCACCACGTGCTCCATAAATGGCGGAAGCAGCCGCATCTTTCAACACGGACACGGACTCCACATCATTCGGGTTAAGACGGTTGATATCTCCCGGAACCCCGTCGATCAGCACCAACGGTTCTCCACCATTGACAGATCCGCGTCCACGCACTTGGATGGAACCGCCGGCACCCGGTTGGGCTGTAGAGAAACTGATGTTGACATTCGGCATGACACCTTGCAACATTTGTGTCACCTTTGAAACCGGACGGTTCTCCATCTCCTTGGAAGTCACTTGGGTGACAGCACCTGTCAGGTTGACTTTCTTTTGTGTACCATAACCGACGACAACGACCTCATCCAGCACTTGATTGTCTTCAACCAGACTAAACTGTAAAGAGGTCCGATTACCGACTTTTACTTCTTGTGACACATAACCCATAAAAGAGACTTGGACGACGGCATTTTCCGGCACATTCTCCAAAACAAATCTACCCTCTGCATCCGTGATCACGCCGATCGTACTTCCTTTGATCACGACGTTTGCTCCGGCAATAGGACCAGAAGCATCTTCAACGATACCTTTGATTGTTTTTCCAGCTTGTAAAACCCCATTTTCAGCAATCTGATCTGTTTCACGAGCCATACCACCCACCGCAAAAACAGGGATCACTGAAATAGAGAACAGGAAAGAGGAACTGACTAACACTCTTCTTAAATTTAGGACATTCTCTTTTGTTGTTTCCATTATCTTCGTGTTCTATATAATTTACAACCGCGAAAATATCCTCTGCGGATTTCATATCGATGACAGAATGATTACATAACCGTTCTGCCATTTCATTTCTCATGGAAACATTCAACCATCCTCAGGTTTATGGTATTAATCCATTCCTCGTTTTTCAGGGGAAGACAAAACACATCCTTAATGTCTTGAGCATCCAGTTAACGGTTAACGTTAACGCCTTTTGCACAGGCCGGGCCGGGTCAGTTACTCGAAGAGGAATCCGGCAATCGTTCCCGTTTCCGAAGAGAAGTTGACACCTACCTGATAGAGCTTCCGGGAGTCGTTCAGATAAGGTTTCGCATAGCCTTTGTCCTTGA
>JBJECC010000108.1:0-11878 GCA_051870655.1 Parabacteroides sp.
GAAATTGCTGCTTTATCAACAGGGAACCATTCACGAAAGTATCTTCCATCACCTGCCGGACTACCTGCCGGCCGGTGCGTTGATGGTGTTCAACAACACCCGTGTGATCCAAGCCCGCCTGTTATTCCAGAAGGAGACCGGTGCCCGCATTGAAGTCTTTTGTCTGGAACCGGCTGTCCCCAACGACTATGCGCTCATTTTCCAGCAGACACACAGTTGCAGTTGGATCTGTCTGGTGGGTAACTTGAAGAAATGGAAAGAGGGAGCATTGCGCAGGACAGTGGAGGTGCAGGGAAAAACCGTCACGCTCAGTGCCGAGAGACGGGAGAGCCACGGAGACAGTCACCGGATCGAATTCAGCTGGGATGATGAATCGGTCACTTTCGCCGATCTGCTGGAAGCGGCCGGTGTGTTGCCGATTCCGCCCTATCTGCATCGCGAAACGGAACAGAGTGATCTGCAGACCTATCAAACCGTCTATTCCAAAATCAAGGGTTCGGTAGCGGCTCCCACAGCCGGATTGCATTTCACACCGGAAGTCTTGGCAGCCATCGATCAAAAGGGGATCCAACGGGAGGAGGTCACCCTCCACGTAGGGGCAGGCACCTTCAAGCCGGTCAAGAGCGAGACCATCGAAGGGCATGAGATGCACACCGAATTTATCTCTGTCCGACGCAGTTCCATCGAACATATCCTGCAACACATCGGAAAGATCATTGCGGTGGGTACCACCTCTGTCCGCACCTTGGAGAGTCTTTACTACATCGGCGTGAAACTGGCCACACAACCGGAGGCCACCTCCGAAGAGCTGGTGGTCGGCCAATGGATGCCTTATGAGGAGCAGAACAACACGCTGCCGGTCAGCCAAGCATTGCAGAATATTCTGGACTATCTGGACCGTCACCGGACCGACCGGTTGGTCACCGCGACACAGATCATCATCGTGCCCGGCTATCAGTTCAAGCTGGTCAAGGGGATTGTCACCAATTTCCATCAGCCCAAAAGCACCTTGCTGCTGCTTATCTCGGCCTTCGTACAGGGCAACTGGAGACCCATTTACGAGTATGCCTTAGACCATGCGTTCCGTTTCCTGAGTTACGGAGACAGTTCGCTCCTGTTGCCTCAGCCACTCGAACAATAAATAAGACAACCTCCCGTTATTAACGAATCATAGAGTTTAAAGCGATGCGAACAAACCTGGTTTTCTACCTGCTGATAGGGCTGATCGCCCTTCCCTCCCTGTTCTCCTGCAAGACAGCCAAGCTGAGCGATGCAGAAGAGAAACAACGTATTGGCGAATACTACGAGGCAGCAGCCATCTACCGGAAGATCTACACCAAGACCTCCCCGAAGAAACGGGATCTGCGGGGTTATATCGCATTTCGCATGGCAGAATGTAACCGATTGATCAACAACACGGCGAAAGCAACCAGCGGTTATCTGAACGCCATCCGCTATGAGTATCCGGACAGCATCGTCCACCTCCGGCTGGCCCAGATGTTGCACAAGACGGGCCGCTATCCGGAAGCCATCAAGGAGTATGATCTCTTTTTGGAGAACAATCCTTCCCACAGCTTGGCCATCAACGGCATTCAGGGATGTGAACAGGCTTTGGTCTGGCGCAAGACGCCCACGCGCTATGAGGTACACCGGATGGAAAAGTTCAACTCCCGCCGGGGAGAGTTCAGCCCGATGCTGACCGGCGACAAATATGACCAGCTCTATTTCGCCTCTTCCCGTTCGAAAGACAAAGAGGCGAAAATCAGTGCCATCACCGGACAGTATGAGAACAACCTGTTTGTCGTGAAGCAGGATGAGCAGGGGGCATGGCTCGCCCCCGAAGAGCTGGAAGACGAGGTGAACACCGAGTTTGACGAAGGAACTCCCTCCTTTTCGGCTGACGGCAACACGATGTATTACACCTATTGTGCACAAGATCCCGACGGCCCCCGTACGGCAGAGATCTACATGTCCAATCGGAGCAGTGCCAAATGGAGCAAAGGAACCCGTGCCACCCTGGTCAAGGATTCTGTCACGGCCTTGGGCCATCCCTCTATTTCACCGGACGGCAAATATCTCTATTTTGTGTCCGATGCGGTAGGCGGTTACGGTGGCAAGGATATTTTCCGGGCCCGCGTCATCAGCAGCGGCACCTTCGGCCCCATGGAGAATCTGGGTGAAGAGATCAACACAGCCGGTGACGAGATGTTTCCCTACGTGCGCGATTCCGTCACGCTCTATTTTGCCTCCAACGGTCATCCGGGCATGGGTGGATTGGACCTGTTCAAAGCCTCTTTAGACAGTACGGGCCATTGGCAGGTGACCAACTTACAGGCGCCCATCAACTCGATGGGCGATGATTTCGGCATCACATTTGCCGGAACTGCCGAACGGGGATTCTTCAGTTCCAACCGAAACGATGCACGGGGGTACGATCATATCTATTCATTTGAATTGCCGACCATCACGGTGCAGATCGAAGGCTTTGTCAACAATGTGGATGAAGAGCCGATAGAGGAGGCCACAGTACGCATTGTGGGGAAAGACGGTCTGAATGAGAAGGTGGCCGTGAAAAAAGATGGCAGCTACAAAGTGGAATTGGAACGGGACATCCGCTATGTGATGATGGCGAGTGCCCGCGGTTATCTCAACCAGAACTACGAGTTGACCACCGGCCCGGAAGAGAAAAACGAAACCTACATTGTCGATTTCTATCTCTCTCCCATCAGCAAACCAGTCGTCATCGAGAATATCTTCTATGATTTCGACAAGGCCACATTGCGGCCGGAGTCAAAGAAGGCATTGGATGAAATGATCAAGATGTTGAACGACAATCCCAACGTTACCATTGAGTTGGGAGCCCACACTGACCGGAAAGGGACCGACCAGTACAATGAGAAGCTGGCACAACGCCGGGCACAGTCTGTGGTCGATTATCTGATTGCCGGAGGAATCCAGCCGGATCGTCTCGAAGCCAAAGGCTATGGAGAGAGTGTCCCCAAAACCATCAACAAGAAAATGGCCAAGAGCTTCGATTTTCTGAAGGAGGGCGATGTGCTGACCGAAGAATTCATTTTGGCTCTTCCTCCCGAACAACAGGAGATCGCAGACCAGATCAACCGACGTACGGAATTCAAAGTGTTACGTACAAATTACAATTTATTTTAAAATGACACTTTTGTGGGGATAAATTGAGACAAAAGCAAGCTTTGTGGCTTTTTTTATATTATCACAAAATCGAAGGAAAATCTTATGATTCCTAATCAATTCAACCTATTTTGACAATGGATTGCCGCTATTACAAATAAAAACTAACAATATGTAAGAGGAGAATACATCATATCAAGATAATTCCTATATTTGACCACGTCTTAGATGTTATTTCAATTACATAATTTTTATGGAAAAAGTCGTTAGTCATCCTATTTTGGATGTCCCTCATGGCGAGGAACAAACCTTTGTATTCAAAGGTCAAACAATCACGGGAATGAAAGGGCAGACCATTGCTGCCGCCCTGCATCAGGCAGGATTTCCTGTTCACAGTCATAGCGTCAATGGAAGAAACCGCTCTCTCAATTGCGGCATTGGAAAGTGTGGAGCCTGCGAGATGTGGGTCGATGGTGAAGTCAAGCGTATCTGTATCACAAAAGTCGATGGTGTCAAAGAGGTTTCCGAGATTACAGAAAAGAATTACAACGCCAATGCACAAATCCCGGATCGTAAGGAACCGGTCGAGGTGTACCGCACAGATGTAGCCATCATCGGTGCAGGCCCGGCTGGTCTGGCTTGTCGGGAGACACTGAAAGAGTTGGGCATCCATTCCATTGTAATTGACAGTAACGACAAAATTGGCGGCCAGTTCGTCATGCAGACGCATGCCTTCTTCTTCTTTGAGAAAGAACACCGTTTCGGCGGTATGCGTGGTTTTGACATCGCCAAGACATTGGCCGGCGAAGATGCATCCGGCATCTTCCTTCACTCAACCGTTTGGGACATCCTGGAGAACAAACGGATTGCAGTGAAAGACACGCTGAATCAAAAGAATTTTTACGTCGAGGCTCAGGCACTGGTTGTAGCGACAGGTGCCGTTCCCTTCATGCCGACCTTCGAGAACGACGATGTGCCTGGAGTCTATACAGCAGCCGTGGTACAGAAGATGATGAACGCCGAATTCACGCTGCTGGGCAAGAATGTCCTGACAGTCGGTGCCGGCAACATCGGATATCTGACCTCTTATCAGCTGATGCAGGCCGGAGCGCATGTGAAGGCGATTCTGGAAGGTATGCCGCACGAAGGCGGTTTCCCGGTACAGGCCAATCGTATCCGCCGCCTCGGCATTCCTATCTTCACGTCACACATGTTGCTGAAGGCCATCCCGAATGCAGATTATACCGGTATCACGGGCGCCATTGTCTGCGAATGCGAGAACTTCAAGCCGATCCCCGGTACGGAAAAACGGATCGACGGAATCGACGCTATTAATATATGTACAGGTCTGATCCCCGACAGCCAGTTGCTGACCAAGGGACAATATGCCTTCGGCAAACGCTGCGTAGGTGTCGGCGATGCAGTCCGCATCGGTGAAGGTACGACTGCCGTATTGCGTGGCAAGCAGGCTGCGTATGAACTGGCTCAGGAATTGGGCTTCCGCTACAACTACAACGATTATCTGCAAGTATCCAAAGACTATATCGACTCTCAGCAGCGTCCGGTACGCCTGAAAGAAGAGGCTCCGAAACCGACTCCCGAACGGCAGGCAGAACGTCCTTTCGTACGTCTGAACTGTCTCTACGGCTTCGCCTGCAACCCCTGTTCTTTCTCCTGTCCGTCACAGGCCATCACGAAGAGCTCAACCAGCGTGACACCGGAAATCGACTACAACAAATGTATCGGTTGTATGCAGTGTGTATCACACTGTCCGGGTCTGGCAATCTTCGGCTACGATGCACGGAAGAATGTGCTCTTCCTCCCGATCGAATACGAAATCGAAGAGGGCGAAGCTGTCTGGTTGGTAGATGACCACGCCGCCAAGTTGGGCGAAGGTGTGATCGAAAAGATCCTCAAGAAACCGACCAAGACCAACGTAGCCCGTGTGAAGGCGTTGGATCTGGAAGGCGAAGGCTTGCTGAACGTAACCGGTTTCATCGCCAAGAAGAACTATCCGGAACCGGTTGAATTCAAGGAGGTGGAAGAGTGCGAATCAGAAACGTATGTGTGCCATTGTGAAGATGTATCGTTGGACGAACTGATGCAGGCCATCGGTGACCGCAAATACATCTCCATTGATGAAGTGAAACACATCACCCGTCTGGGTATGGGGCCGTGCCGTGGCAAACGATGCATCCCGCGTCTGCGCATGAAACTGCGTGAGAAGGGCATTGAGCTGGTAGGCGATGCGACACCGCGTGCTCCGCTCTCCACTCGCTTCTTGCTGGGTGAGACCTATCCGAAACGGGAGATTGCCGACACCTATATTGTAGATAGCCCGAAAGAACAACGGAAGACAGACGTGCTGATTGCCGGTGGTGGTATTGCCGGAAGTGCCCTGTTCCGCTATTTCGCCGAGGCGGGCCGCAAGACCGTCTTGGTCAATGCGGACCGTGGATCCTCTTGGCGTAACATCGGTGGTGGCCGTCCCGCCTTCTCTATTCCGGAATTGGCCGAGATCTCACGTGCCAACCAGGATATTTTCAGAGAAATCCAGAAGGAATATGACATCCACTATCGCGAAACCCGTTACATCACCTTCGCACACGACGATGCCTCTTACAAGGATCTGGAGAACTCTTGCAGCTGGTCAAATGCTCACATGATCGATAAAAAGGACTTCCAGAAGGAGGTTTCGCCCTACTTCAACACCAAGCAGACCACCTACTTCGCCGCCCAGATCTCCGAACACTGCTGGCAGGCTACCCCGGGTCGCGTGATCGACTTCATCCGCAACAAGGGTAAAGAGCACGACGGTCTCGTACTGGAAGACACCCGTTTGGTGGAAGTTCACAAAGAGAATGGCAAGTACCACGTATTGCTCTACACGCACGACAAGAAATACATCGAATATGAATGCGAACACTTCGTCAATGCCTTGGGTTACGCCGCCGAACGGTTCGCCCGTATGTTAGGTCTTTATACAGGTCTCTATCCGGTGAAGCACCAGGCGTTGATCACCCATCGTTTGCCGAAGTTGGGTAAAGACGGTGACATTCTGGATATGTTGATCGACCGCCGCAAACGCAACGATTTCTCTGCCGTCTATGGACAGCAGTTTGCCGAGACAGGCCAGATCATTGCCTGTGCCTCTCCGGCCGTCGATGCCAAGGCTTCGATCAGCGATTTCAACCAGTTGAAATCCAACACCCGTCGCTTCTTGGAGATCATCTCCGAAGTATTCTGCGACTGGATTCCGTCGTTGGCATCCGTACCTATTCAGGCGACTTGGTCAGGCTACTATGTAGAGCCGCGCTACATCATCGACCCGGACAACGGTCTCTTCGTCGGTCTGCAGGGTCACGGCTTCATGCTGTCTCAGCATTTGGCTAAGCTCTATGTCGATGAAGCCTTAGGTCGTCCTGTGCCTGCTTACATGGAACGCCTGAAGATCCAGGGTGACGGTATCAGCGAGAAGGCATTCAAATAATCCGCAAATGGATTATACTCATAGATCATTTCACCCGCTGTCCAACGCATTCCTCCGTTGACAGCGGGTGTTTTTTTTGCTATCATTCCGGGAGTCCCTACGATATCCACAATAAAAGTACTGCCGACCCTGCTTCGCAGCAGAGTCGGCAGAAGAACTTT
The DNA here is from genome assembly GCA_051870655.1 of Parabacteroides sp. Lineage (GTDB taxonomy): Bacteria > Bacteroidota > Bacteroidia > Bacteroidales > Tannerellaceae > Parabacteroides. The sequence goes on from JBJECC010000108.1 coordinate 6,799, forward strand.
ATTTTTACTCTAGTATTAATATTTTGATGCCATTTGTTCACCCATCCGCGGGATACTTGGATGATTCATCCGCATGGCATCCATGATTATGTAGAAAGGGTGGGACTGCTGTCCCACTCCTTGTCTATTTCAGTTCAGTTATTTTACAATCACCTTAGTAGCTTCACCGTCAACAGTAACCACAGCTACACCTGCCGGAGCAGCGATTGTTACGTTGTCAGAAGCAGCCACCTGATTAGCGATTGTCTGACCCAGGATGTTGGCAACTGTGATCACCTTGCCAGCAGCACCCTTCACGATGATGGCACCATTCTGAGCGATTACAGATACTTCAGCAGCAGCAACCTCTTCGTTAGCGGTCGGATCACCAACTTCACCTTCGATCATGTTGAATACGTCAGCATTCTTGATGTTGTCAACTACTACGACTACACCGTTCATCCACTTGATGTAACCTTCGCCATCCTTCTCAGCCTTTTCTACATTCGGCAGACGCTTGTAGTTAGCTGTTTCGATTACGAATGAACCTGCTTCCTGATCAACATAGCGGAATGCGAACTTAGCCTGGTTGTAATCCGGTGTACCTACGTTCAATGTGTCGTCTGTACCCAAGATAACCAAATCATCACCGATGTGCTTAGCATCTACGAAGCCTAAGCGATAGTACTTCTCAGAGTTGATGTACGGGTTGTTGCCCTTGTGCTTGTTGGCGATATCCCAAACGATAGCTGTGTCAACCAAGTTCACCAAGTAGCGACCTTCTACCCAACCCTTTGTAGTAGTAGCATGTTCGCAAGTTGCGTCAACACCGTGGATCGGGCAATAAGTACCTTCCGGAACAACTGTCGGATTAACTACCAACATATACTGCGGACGATAAGTCTCGTAGCGAACGTAAGCTGTATCAGCCAACATAGCCGGAGCCAACTCAAACTGAGCCGCATTCTCCATACCTAAGAAGGCACCCTTCTCGAACAGAACAGACATCGGGTTGTCGTTGCGGAAGATAGCCACTGTATCCATATCGTTAGCAATACGACGATACATAGCCTTTTCAGTCGGTTCTACGACGAACAAGTCGTTTTCGGTACGATCGTACAAGTATTCATGAGTCAAGATGCCCTTCGTTGCATCACCTGCATAAACTTTATCCCAACTATTGAAAGCTTGATGCATCTTAGCTTCATTCAAAGCAAACTCATTCATTGCACCATTGTAATGATATACCGGACGCAAATTCAGTTTACCATTATCAAGACGGAGAGCAAACTTCTGAGCAACTACATGTGCAGCTGCAACTGTTTCATAACGAAGTTTCTTAGTAGGATCAGCATAAACACGAGATTCATACTTGGCATCATTCCAGTTGTAAACCAACGGTTCTACGAACTGGTTTACGAATGAGTAAGAAACCACCTTCAACGTATCCTTCATAGTTTTGTACGTATTACCTGCGTAATAACCAATTGTACTGATTACGTAGATAGAGTCTGAAGGAATGTAAGAATAAGTATGATCTGTATTCTCCTCCTTTCCACGAGCAGCTGAATACTCAACAGCATCGAAGATCAAAGCATTGTCAGCATCTGTATCCAAACCAATTGTATGGTTCGTCACACCGTCATGATTTTCTGTAAACCATGCATTCAAGCCAAATACTTCAGAAACAAAGCCAATATTGAATTTAGTATTCTTCAGATCTTTCAAAGTAGTATAACCATCAGACTCAGAGTGCTCTGAAACCGGAACGATCTTGTATAATACGCCAGACATCCGATAAACATTCTCTGTATCTGAAGTATATAAGCTTGAAGTACTTCCAATCTTATACCATGCGAATGATTCACGGTTTGTGAACTTATAGGATCCGTCCTCAATGGTTAATGCCCACTGTCCTTCCAAGACATTTCCATATTTTGTTACCCACCAAGAATCATTATATTCGTCACCTCTTTCGGCAAGTTTCTTCCATGTCTTACCATTATCTGTTGATCTTTCAACAGTAAAGAACTTACCATACTTCAACAGATTCTTCGGATTAACCACCTGGTTGCTACCCAAAGAGATCAGGATCGGTTTCAGAGCTGTAGCCTTAGAAGCTGCCAATGTCGGAACTTCATCAGAAGTCAGATCCAAACGACCGATATTAGACCAATTACCGTTGTCAGACAACTTAACCTGCAATACATCGATAGCAGACAACTTCTTCATATCTGTATATTTTGCAGATACGTATGCACGGAACAAACCGTAGTACTGCTGTTCATCACCTAAAGCAGCACGAGCAATGTCGTGTACCAAATCAGCCTCTTTTACAGCCTTGAATGTAAATGTTGTTTGACGGGCATTAGAACCGTTAGAAGCATACTTCTCAGCTACAATGAATTCACCGTCTGCATTAGCCAAATAGAATTGTTCTGCATTGTCAGCAGCTGCAGCAAAACCTGTTGTAGCATCTACATAACTCATCGGAGTCAAGTGACCTACGAACGGGTTACCAGCAATTGCATCAGACAAGTGAGCGTCTGCAAAGCAATCGTCATCCTTTGTATCGTAATAGATCGTTACGCCGAAACCATCTTTCTCATACCAGTTCAGGTCACCAACTGTCAAAGCCTGGTTACCAGCAGCGTAGAGACCGAAGTAGTTATTCCCAGCCACATTCAATGTCAGACCATCAGCATCAAATACAACACCATTGTAATAAGCAGCATTGTTTACAGGGAAGAAAGCATTGTTTGCTGTACCTGTGCCAGCAGTACCCGTTGCAGCCAACTTGTCACCATTCTGGTTGGTAAATACATAGTAAATGCTACCATCAGCTTGAGTACCTTTACTCATCTTCCACAAAGAAGCTTTGTCAGATGCAAACTGATCAGCTACGGCCTGGCTTGTCAATTCTACCACTTTAGAAACACCACCTTCAACAGTTGCTGCATAATATGCACCATTGTTATTGCTACGGAGAATCAACATTCCATATTCAGATGTTTCATTCTCGAACAGTTCATAGCCATAAACTGTATCTGCCAACGGTTTGATACTTGCATTAATAGTAGCCAAACCATTATCGGGAAGTTCTACTGTACCATAAACAACGTTTGCATCAGAGCACTGGATAGCTACATTCGCAGAAGATGTATTTACATTATTTACCTCAAATGCCTCCAACAACTCTTCAGCTGTACCGTTGAAGATAACCTCTGCATCTTCGCCTAATTCTGCCAAATAACTGATAGAACTTGGATTAAGATACGTAGCAGCACGCAACATATCAGATGTCAACGGAGTTACGCGAATAGCATGAGTCTTCACACTTTCTCCCCATGTATCATATGAATAATCCGTAGCACACAATTCATACGTATTGTTTGTAACTGAAGACAAATCGAATTTATCTGACAATGTAGCAGATGTAGCAGTTAAGCCAGAAGGAAGACCTGAAGGAGTAATGCCATCAGCAACCAACAAACCTGCAGATTCAGAATTATCATTTGCTGTTTCATAAGCATTCTTGATTGTGTTTCCACTGATTGAATACTTAGCATCAGCCTTTGTCGGGAAAATAACAATACCGTTAGCCATCAAATTGTTATCCGCCTTATCTTTATCTTTGTCTGTTACCTTACAGTCGATTGTACATCCTGTAATCGTACCAGAAGCAGCAGCCAAAGTGATGGCATTCTTGTAGCAAGAACCTCCATTTACCTTCGGGTCATTCACGATGTTCAGGTTCTTGATCGTTACATTCTCAGCCAAAACGACAATACGACCTGTAAATGTGTATCCATTACCGTCAATAGTCAGGTTGTTCTGATTAATAACCAAGAAAGGAACCTCATCAGGCAAAGTGACATCTCCTGTAAATTCCAGTACATTGTCCTTGATGTTATCCAAAACAAATGTTGTTTCAGCAACAGTCAAGTCCTTGTACTTAGCCACATCAGTCGCCTGAACAGAACACAGCGCACCGCTAAGCAGTAACGCTGCGACAAGTGTAGAAAACTTTTTGTTCATAAAACTTGAATTTTAAATTAATAAATAGGTTTACTAAAAGTCTTATTCCATGTGGTTCTTCCCTCAAAATCGGGGAACCCAAAGTGGCGAATGAAAACGTACGTTTAATTTCGCCACTATTTTTCGCCATTCTGGGAGGGGTCATAAAGGTTAGTCAAAAGAGCGTTCGGTTTTGTACTATAAACCTATCTGATTGATAAGGAAACAGATATAATAAGAAAATTTTGGAGTGGAAACTCTTGGAGAAATCAGAAATAGGTGTACCTTTGTGGCATGAAAAGTGGCGAAATTAAACGTACGTTTTTTTTCGCCACTTTTTTCGTCCCTAAGGCATCAATAATCCATTCATTCCCTGTTCTTTACGAAATTGACAACTGACGGGAACACCATGTGCAAAATAATGATAAGAATCTTCTATCTTATTGATAATCAGTTGTAGATTTTCGGCACTTTAGACAGTAAATTCGCCATTAAAAACCATAGTTTTGCCATTGTATTTATAATCAATCCTTTCGCCATTTTACGCCTCACATTTCTCAAAAATCCGCTATGATTTCCCCAAAGGTCCGGTATCATTTTCAGGAGGGATGTAACCCCCCCCCCCATAATATATAGGTACGGGCGTACATTATATACATGGCATGACAGGCCTGTATGAATGAAGGCACCTTCAAGTGCCCACGAAGGCGCTTTCGGTGGCTCATGAAGGCGCTTTCATCAGCACTTGAAAGCGCCTTCATTTTTTTCCTATCATTTCCTTGGTAAAAAGCAGTTTTTTTGTTTCCTCCCGAGGAAAATAATTTTTCTCCCGGTAAAAGCCCCAAAAAGCTAATTGAACGCTTTTGCGCTTTCTGCGCGATTTCCCGACTCCATCGTTTCCCAGGGCAAGCGAAGCGACACCCTGGGTACAATAACCGGTTATACCCTATTCGCCTTGAAAAGGCAATAGCGGAAAAAAACACCCCATGGTTCCTGCAAAAATACCCCATAGTGTTTTGTCACGAACCGTGGGGTCTATGAGCAGGAACCATGGGGTTCCAGAGAATATATACTGACCTTGCCA
>JBJECC010000109.1:0-2163 GCA_051870655.1 Parabacteroides sp.
GAAGAGTCGGGCGATCAGATCAAAATCCACATCCTGATAAGCAGCCTCCCAAGGTGTCGAGTCATGTTCGCTGTTCCGTCCGGCCAACAGCTTCTGAGCCTCTCCCCTTTTCCCTTGATAAATCGCTGTACACCATTCCACGATCCGATTGTCGGGAAAATTCTGTTGCCACGACGCTACCCATTGGTCAGCCTCCTGTGTACGGCCCAATTCACGCATGGCCAATGCGGTCAGCAGATTGCCTGAACTGAAATGACGTCCCGTATGTCTGCCGGCAGCCACATGAGTGAGCGATTCAGCCGCCTGTGCAGAGGCACCCTTGCCGGTGTAGATACGGCTTTGGATGTATTCTTCCAATCGGCTGTCGATCTGATCCTCATACGGCTTGCCGACTCCCAGGTTCTCCGGCCATTCCTGTGAAGCTGTCAGCGCCCGTTGCGCCTGGTTGTAGCTCTTTTTCCGGAGATAATCCATCGCCTCATGCAGGTTGGCGGCCCGATAGACAGCCCGTCCGGCATAGGCACCTTCGTTCGGTAACACCTCCATGCCCTTCAACAGCTTGATGCAAGCCGTATATTGAGCCGTCTCGCAATAGCCTTTCGCCAGTTTCAGACCGATGTAATAATTGTCCGGATACCGTTTCATGTAGCGTTTCCCGGTCTCCACCACTTGGTTCCAATCCGCTTGTGCCGTGTAGGCATTGATCAGGGCAAAACCGGTCCGCCATGACAACTCCGTCTGTTCCGCCTTTTGCAGATCCTCCATGAAAGAGCCCTTGGCCAAGGTGGGCAACAACTGGCGGAGTTTGGCGCGTGTCAGATAGAAGGGGGCATAATCGGGTGTTCCGCATGCCTCCAACTTCTGCAGAGCCTCCTCCTGCTGTTGGTTGGCCCAGTCGATCAGCCCTTGATAATAGGTCGCTTTCCAATCATCCGATTGGGTGGCAGCCCACGCCAAGGCGGGACGGTCCTCGATGCGGAAGGGAAATACCCGCTCCGGCGAAGCCTGTTCAGCCTGCTGTAGCAACTGGCGACTCTCCGCTGTCTGTCCCATTTGGTCCAGCAGATAGGCCCGTTTATAGAGTGCGATCGGATAGGATCCGGCACAGGAAAGCAGGGCCAACGCCTCCTCCTGACAGCCTACCGATTCATACCAGCCGGCCAATTCCAGATAGGTTTCGAAAGGCAGTTCATTCCGTACCAACGACTGGAAATCCTCCATCGGATGGCCGGATCCGGTTGCTGCATAAAGCTGTTCCCAACGGGCGAAATGGTACAAAGGCAAATCCGTGAGTACAGCCTCTATCTGCTCACGGGCCGCTTCTGGCCGATGGGTCCGGCGATAGACCACCATCAGGACCTGTCGGGCATCCAGATTCAGCCGGTTGTAGTCCAAGCCCTTTTGGGCATAATGTTCGGCTTTCTGCCAATCCTGCTCTTTCAGACACATTTCAGCCAATTGGGCATAGGCGGCACTGCGGAATGCAGGTGAATAGGTAGCTACTGAAAAACCATCTTTGGCATCTGCTGTCCGTCCCAATGCCCGGTTACACAATCCGTAGAGATAGTTGGCCTCTTCATCGTAGGCATTCAGACTGAGGGCCCGTTTCAACAGGGTCAACGCCTCCTCCCAACGCCCTTCTCGGTAATAGAGCGAGGCCAGCCGGTTCAGCGCCGGAGCAAAGTATTTGTCTTTCTCCAACGCCTGTTTCAGATAGCTTTCGGCCTGTTGGTTATACTTCTGGTTCATGTACTGCTCACCCTGTATGTAAAGGCCATACACGGAGTTCCAGTCGAAATCGGCCGGCAACTCTTTCGGGCGATGCAGCAGATAGTCATTTTCCACCTCAGTATAGACCAGGTCATGTTCGCCGATCATCACCCGCAGACGGCCTTGGGCTATTTTCCCCAATTCGGGAATTGTCTGGCTCCACGGCTCCAGCACCTTGGTCTGCAGCGGGAGTGTCTGCAACAGGCGGTCCCCCTCATAGATCTTCACTTCCGTAGAGAGGGCTGCCAAGGGTGAGAAGGCCAGTTTCAGGTGGCCATCCGTTTCACGTGTCACGTGCAATGCTCCGATGCGGCTTGCCTTGGAGATTCCTCCGATCCCTTTCACCGGGAACCAGTATTCTGTCCAACGGTCTGTCATCTGCGGCCCGAAAGC
>JBJECC010000110.1:0-2153 GCA_051870655.1 Parabacteroides sp.
CAATGCTGTCTTCATACGGATCGTCATTGCCGAAGAAGGGTGTACGCTTCACGATGAACTGACGCAACTTCTCTTCACCTTCCCAGTTCTTGGCAACCGCCTTCAACAAAGTATCCATCTCGATCTTCTTGTCTTCGAAGACATGCTTCTTCAAGACAGAGAGACAGTCGGTTGTCGTACCCAAACCGGTACACTGGATATAAGTGGAGTGGTAACGAGGACCACAGTTGTAATAGTCTCTACCCTTGGCGATACAGTCATCAATGAAGAGTGACAGGAAGGTAGCCGGAGCATACTTCGCGAACATGCGGTCGATGTAGTTGCTGACACGCATCTTCTGATCCACTACGAAATGCAACTGTTTCAGGAAGGCATCATACAGCTCTTCATAGCTCTTGAAGTTGCGGGGATCACCCGTCTCGATACCCACCTTGGTATTGGTCACCGGATCCATACCGTTATTCAAGGTCACCTCCAGAATCTTCGGCACATTCAGATAACCGGTCAGCAGATAGTCTTCCTTACCGAAGGCACCCACCTCGATACAACCACTACATCCACCTTCGCGGGCATCCTGCAGGCTCTTGCCTTGACGCAACATCTCGGCAATGTAGGTATCAGGATTGAAGACTGAGGGATAACCGTGTCCTTGACGGATCACACGACAACCGGCATGGAGGAAACGATCGGGTGTCACGGAACTGATGTGGATAGAGCAACCCGGCTGCAGGATGTGCAACTCTTCCAGCACCTCCAACATGATGTAAGAGACTTCGCTCGTACCGTCGCTACCATCGGCCTTCACACCTCCGATATTGATGTTGGTGAAGTCATTGTAGGTACCGCTCTCCTTGGCTGTAATACCCACCTTGGGAGGTGCCGTATGGTTGTTGACCTTGATCCAGAAGCAGGAGATCAACTCTTTCGCCTTGTCGCGTGTCAATGTACCGTCAGCCAATCCCTTTTCATAGAAGGGAGCCAGGTGCTGATCGAAGTGACCCGGGTTCATGGCATCCCAACCGTTCAATTCGGTAATGGTGCCCAGGTGAACAAACCAATACATCTGAATAGCCTCCCAGAAGTCACGAGGGGCATGAGCCGGCACCCAACGGCACACTTCAGCAATCCGTTCCAATTCCGCCTTGCGTACCGGATCTGCACATTCGGCTGCCATCTTCTCAGCCAGCTCGGCATGACGTTCGGCAAACAGAATGGCAGCATCACAAGAGATGGCCATAGCCTGCAGCTCCTCCTGCTTGTCGGTAGCCTCCGGATCGTTCAGGAAGTCCAGCTTGGCCAGTTCACCCTCGATACGGGCTTTCGTGTCCAGCAGACCAGTCTTGTACATTTTGCCGTCCATGGCGGTATGACCCGGAGCCCGCTGTTCCATAAATTCCGTGAACAGACCAGCTTCGTAGGCAGCACGCCATTCATGAGGCACGTGACCGAAGATGCGTTCCCGTTGTGTACGGCCCTTCCAGTAAGGGATCACTTCGCGCTCATAGGTATCAATGTCCTCCTGGCTGATAGTGTAACGTTGCAATTCACGTGTGTTCAGCACGTGCAGGTCCTCTACACTATGGCAAGTTAATTCAGGGAAGGTCGGTACGGCCTTGGGTTTCGGACCCCGTTCACCCACGATCAATTCACCTTCACCAATATAAATGGTTTTTCGTTTACAAATCTCGTAAAAGTTTAGTGCACGCAAGACAGGGAGAGGATACTTCCCGTAGTTTTCTTTGTAAAACTCTGTCTCAATCAAGGCACGCTCTATAGACAACGAAGGCTGGGCTTCGAAGCTCTCCTTGCGAAGACGTTTGATGCGGTCGTTCATGCCGCATACATTCGCAGCATTGGCAGGTGCGAAATTGGATGCGCTCTTAGGCGCACGACAACATGTTGCTGTTTCCATGTTTTTGTATAATTAAGATGTTTGTGATCGAAATAAATAATATGTAATAGAGTAGAGTTCCAAGTCTCTGTAGCGAGCCTTGGCAAAGGAGGGTGTTTTATCTGGAATAAAACATCAAGCAATTGTAGAGTTTCCGATACCCTTTAACGATCATGCGTTTCCGTTTTGATGATATTATTATGCCGCAAATATAGTTTATTGGCTTTCTATTTGCAAAACATTTCGGACTTTTCTGTATGTT
>JBJECC010000111.1:0-11668 GCA_051870655.1 Parabacteroides sp.
TTTTTCAAGGAGAAGGGAATCTCAGCAATGAGGTTCCCTTTTTTTCTTTCCATTCTCTCATTTTCTTCCTGTTTTTTCGTATAAATCATAAATCTATTTCTGCTATTTCTTCCGTTTTGTTAGCAAACAGACATAAAATCTTTTGAATTTATTTGTTGGTTAAAAAAAAGGACGTATCTTTGTGCCGTTAAAAACAAATAAAGAAACAATGATCCTGAGTTTGCTAAACAGTCTGATTATTTCTCTATCGATTGTTCTACTCTGTTATCAGAATAGGAAGTGAGACTGTGTATGCTGTTCGGGCTTTGATATAAGATAAAGGGCCTTTCTCACTTCCTTGTGAGAAAGGCTTTTTCATTGTCAGTTGAATATTAAAAAAGAAATATTATAGTTATGTCAGACAGATTATTTATTTTCGACACAACCTTACGCGACGGAGAACAAGTGCCGGGTTGCCAGTTAAACACAGTTGAGAAGATTCAGGTGGCAAGAGCGTTGGAAGAACTGGGTGTCGATGTAATCGAAGCCGGATTCCCCGTTTCCAGTCCGGGTGATTTTCACAGCGTAGTTGAGATTGCAAAGGCTGTCACTTGGCCGACGATTTGTGCCTTGACCCGTGCGGTGGAAAAGGATATTGAAGTGGCTGCGGAAGCTCTGAAAAGTGCAAAGCGCGGACGTATTCATACAGGTATCGGTACATCCGACTATCATATCCGTTACAAATTCAATTCAAATCAGGAGGAGATTCTGGAACGTGCCATTGCCGCTACAAAATATGCAAAACGTTTTGTGGAAGATGTGGAATTTTATTGTGAGGATGCCGGTCGTACTGACAATGAATATTTGGCTCGTGTGGTAGAAGCAGTAATCAAAGCCGGTGCGACGGTCGTGAATATCCCGGATACGACAGGTTATTGTTTGCCGGACGAATATGGAGCAAAAATCAAGTATTTGATGGAACATGTAGATGGTGTACATAACGCCATTCTTTCTACTCACTGTCATAATGATTTGGGTATGGCTACCGCAAACACAGTGCAGGGTGTCCTGAATGGTGCCCGTCAGGTGGAAGTGACGATTAACGGCATTGGAGAACGGGCAGGTAATACCTCATTGGAAGAGATTGCCATGATCTTCAAAAGCCATAAGGAGCGTGAGATCATTACCAACATTAATACGACTCGTATCTATGGTACCAGCCGGATGGTATCGAGTTTGATGAATATGCCGGTTCAGCCGAATAAGGCGATTGTGGGCCGTAATGCCTTTGCCCATTCATCCGGCATTCATCAGGATGGCGTGTTGAAGAATCGTGAGAGCTATGAGATCATTGATCCGAAGGATGTGGGTATCGACAACAATGCCATTGTGTTGACTGCCAGAAGCGGTCGTGCGGCTTTGAAGCACCGTCTTCATATTTTGGGCGTGGATCTGGAACAGGAAAAGCTGAACAATGTGTATGAAGAGTTCTTGAAGTTGGCTGACCGCAAGAAGGACATCAATGATGATGATGTGCTGATGCTGGTGGGAAAGGATCGTACGGCTATGCACCGGATCAAATTGGACTATCTCCAGGTGACGAGTGGTGTCGGTGTACAGCCTGTCGCTACGATTTGTCTGAACATGTCAGGCGTAAAGCGGTATGAGGCTGCTGCCGGTAACGGTCCGGTCGATGCTGCTATCAAGGCTGTCAAACATGCAATCTGTAATAGTGACATGACGATCCAGGAATTCTTGATCCAGGCTATCAACCGAGGCAGTGACGACACGGGTAAGGTACATATGCAAGTGGAATACAAAGGCTCTATTTACTATGGCTTCTCTGCCAATACGGATATCATCGCGGCTTCTGTGGAGGCCTTTATCGATGCGATCAACAAGTTTATCGTAGAATGAAAAACAAAAGACAATAAATAATATGGGTAAGACATTATTTGAGAAGATTTGGGAAAAGCACGTAGTAGATACGTTGGCCGATGGTACCATTCAATTGTATATCGATCGTTTATATTGTCACGAGGTGACCAGTCCGCAGGCATTTGCCGGTTTGCGTGCCAGAGGATTGCAGGTGCTTCGTCCGGCTCAGGTGACCTGTATGCCTGACCATAACACGCCGACACATGATCAGGACAAGCCCATTGAGGATCCTGTTTCGAAGACGCAGGTAGATACGTTGGCCAAGAATGCAGCAGACTTTGGCCTGACTCACTTTGGCATGATGGACAAGCGTAACGGTATTATCCACGTGGTAGGTCCGGAACGCGGCTTGACTTTGCCGGGCATGACGATTGTCTGTGGTGACTCGCATACCTCTACTCACGGAGCCATGGGTGCCATTGCTTTCGGTATCGGTACCAGTGAGGTGGAAATGGTATTGGCCTCTCAGTGTATTTTGCAATCCAAACCGAAGACCATGCGCATTACGATCGATGGTCAAGTGGGCAAAGGGGTGACAGCGAAAGATATTGCACTCTATATGATGTCAAAGATGACGACCAGCGGAGCTACCGGTTATTTTGTGGAATATGCGGGTGAAGCTATTCGTGCTCTGACGATGGAGGGCCGTCTGACACTCTGTAACCTCTCGATTGAGATGGGTGCCCGTGGCGGTATGGTTGCTCCGGACGAGGTGACGTTTGAATATATCAAGGGACGTGAGAACGCCCCGAAGGGCGAAGCCTGGGAACAGGCCGTGGCCTACTGGCGTACATTGAAGAGTGATGAAGATGCTCAGTTTGACAAGGAGGTTCGTTTTGAGGCCGCTGACATCCAGCCCATGATCACGTATGGAACGAATCCGGGTATGGGCATGGCCGTTTCTGACCATATCCCGACTACAGAAGGCATGTCTGATGTAGAGAAGGGATCTTTTGAAAAATCGATGCGCTATATGGGCTTCCAGCCGGGTGAGAGCCTGTTGGGCAAGCCGATTGATTATGTCTTCTTGGGTGCCTGCACAAATGGCCGTATCGAGGACTTCCGTGCATTTGCCTCTGTCGTGAAGGGCCGGAAAAAGGCGGATCATGTAGTGGCTTGGCTGGTGCCGGGTTCTTGGATGGTGGATGCCCAGATTCGTGAAGAGGGATTGGACAAGGTGTTGAATGAAGCCGGATTTGAGATCCGTCAGCCGGGTTGTTCCGCTTGTCTGGCTATGAATGATGATAAGATTCCGGCAGGAAAATATTCCGTATCGACCAGCAACCGTAACTTTGAGGGCCGCCAGGGTCCCGGAGCCCGTACTTTGTTGGCCAGCCCGCTGACAGCTGCTGCGGCTGCTGTGACCGGATGTATCACCGATCCGAGAGAATTAATCTAAGTCGTTCCTTATTTTGAAGTTGAAAAAATGAAACAGAAATTTGATATACTGACAAGTACATGTGTTCCACTGCCGTTGGAGAATGTGGATACAGACCAGATCATTCCTGCCCGTTTCCTGAAGGCGACGACACGCGAGGAGAAGTTCTTTGGAGATAACCTGTTTCGCGATTGGCGGTACAATCCGGATGGTTCTGTCAACAAAGATTTTGTGCTGAACAATCCGACTTATAGCGGTCAGATTCTGGTGGCCGGGAAGAACTTCGGCTCCGGTTCCAGTCGCGAACATGCTGCGTGGGCCATTGCCGGTTACGGTTTCCGTGTAGTGGTTTCCAGTTTCTTTGCCGATATTCATAAGAACAATGAGCTGAATAATTTCGTGTTGCCCGTTGTGGTGAGCGAGGATTTCTTGAAGGAGCTCTTCGATTCGATCTATCAGGATCCGAAGATGGAGGTGGAGGTGAACCTGCCCGAGCAGACCATCACCAACAAGGCAACAGGCAAGAGCGAGCACTTCGACATCAATGCCTATAAGAAGGATTGTCTGATCAATGGTCTGGACGATATCGACTATCTGTTGGCCAATAAGGCCAAAATCGAAGCATACGAGGCTAAAAGATAAGCAGTATGATCGAGATAATGGACACAACCCTGCGCGATGGTGAGCAGACTTCGGGCGTCTCGTTTGCAGCCCACGAGAAGCTGAGCATCGCACAGGTTTTGCTAAACGACCTGGGGGTCAATCGCGTGGAGATTGCTTCGGCCCGGGTCTCGGAAGGCGAATTTGAGGCTGTCCGCAGAATTGCCCGTTGGGCGGAACGCACCAATAATCTGTCAAAACTGGAGGTGTTGGGATTTGTGGATGGCACAGTCTCGCTGGACTGGATTGAATCGGCCGGTTGCCGGGTGGTCAATCTGCTCTGCAAGGGCTCTTTCAAACATGTGACGGAGCAGCTGCACAAAACGCCAGAACAGCACATTGCCGACATTACGCAGGTCGTGAAGTTGGCTCATCAACGGGGCATTGACGTGAATGTCTATCTGGAAGACTGGTCCAACGGTATTCAGCATTCGCCGGACTATGTATTCCAGCTGGTGGACGCCTTGAAAACGTTGCCGATCCATCGCTTCATGTTGCCCGATACGTTGGGTATTCTGAATCCGGGAAATACCTATGAGCTGTGTAAGCTGATGGTGGATCGCTATCCTGACTTACAGTTTGATTTTCATGCCCACAACGACTATGATTTGGCTGTGGCCAATGTCTATTCTGCTGTCCGTGCGGGTATTCGCGGTGTCCATACGACGGTGAACGGTCTGGGTGAACGTGCCGGCAATGCACCGTTGAGCAGTGTATTGGCGGTCTTGAAAGATCAGGTGAACGAAGAGACCAGCCTACGGGAGGAGAAGATCAACCGGGTGAGCCGGTTGGTGGAGACCTATTCCGGTATCCATATTCCGCCCAATAAACCGATTGTGGGCGAACATGTCTTTACGCAGTGTGCCGGTGTGCATGCAGACGGAGACAGCAAGAACAATCTCTATTGCAACGATCTGTTGCCGGAGCGGTTTGGCCGTGTCCGTGAGTATGCGTTGGGCAAGACTTCGGGCAAGGCCAATATCCGGAAAAACCTGGAGGCACTGGGCATCGATATGGACGAAACTTCCATGCGGAAGGTGACGGAACGCATCATTGAGTTGGGCGACAAGAAAGAGGTGGTCACACCGGAGGATCTGCCCTACATTATCAGCGATGTGCTGCATCATGACACCGTAGAGGATCAGAAAATTAAGATTCTCAACTATTCGTTGTCATTGGCACAGGGCTTGAAGCCGGTCGCTACCTTGAAGATCGAGATCAACGGGGAGGCGTATCAGGAGTCTGCCTCCGGAGACGGACAGTATGATGCCTTTGTCCGGGCTTTACGGAAAATCTACAACGATTTGGGACGTCCTTTCCCTATGCTGACTAACTACTCTGTCTCCATTCCGCCGGGAGGCCGTACCGATGCCTTCGTGCAGACGGTGATCAGCTGGAACTATGCCGGCGTGGACTTCAAGACACGTGGACTGGATGCCGACCAGACGGAAGCCGCTATCAAGGCGACGGTGAAAATGTTGAACAAGATAGAACAATAATAAACTGATAAAAGAACAATGGATTTTAAAATTGCAGTATTGGCCGGAGATGGTATCGGACCGGAGATCTCCGTGCAGGGTGTGAATGTAATGAGCGCCGTCTGCGAAAAGTTTGGACATAAAGTTAGTTACGAATATGCGATCTGTGGAGCTGACGCTATTGACAAAGTGGGCGATCCGTTCCCGGAAGAGACCTATCAGGTGTGCCAGCAGGCAGATGCGGTGTTGTTTTCTGCCGTAGGTGATCCGAAATTTGACAATAACCCGACAGCCAAAGTTCGTCCGGAACAGGGCCTGTTGGCCATGCGCAAACGCTTGGGCCTGTTTGCCAATATTCGTCCGGTACAGACATTCAAATGTCTGCTTCACAAATCTCCGTTGCGTGCCGAGTTGGTGGAAGGAGCTGATTTCCTCTGTATCCGCGAGTTGACAGGCGGTATGTATTTCGGAGAGAAGTATCAGGATGATGAGAAGGCGTACGATACGAATATGTACACCCGTCCGGAGATTGAACGCATCTTGAAGGTGGGTTTTGACTATGCCATGAAGCGCAACAAACACCTGACGGTGGTGGACAAGGCAAACGTGTTGGCCTCTTCCCGTCTGTGGCGTAAGATCGCCCAGGAGATGGCACCGAACTATCCGGAGGTAAAGACAGACTACATGTATGTGGACAATGCAGCCATGCGTATGATTCAGGAGCCTACTTTCTTCGACGTGATGGTGACAGAGAATACGTTCGGTGACATCCTGACAGATGAGGGCTCTTGCATCAGTGGTTCGATGGGTCTGTTGCCCTCAGCTTCTACGGGCGAAAGTACACCGGTGTTTGAGCCGATTCACGGTTCTTGGCCGCAGGCAAAGGGATTGAACATTGCCAACCCGTTGGCTCAGATTCTTTCCGTAGCCATGTTATTTGAGTATTTTGACTGCAAGGCAGAAGGAGCCCTGATTCGGGAAGCCGTAGATGCTTCGTTGGATGCCAATGTGCGTACGCCGGAAATTCAAGTGGAAGGTGGAGCCAAGTATGGTACCAAGGAGGTTGGTGAATGGATTGTGAATTACATCCGTCAGAAGTAATTGTACATCATAAGAAAAGGGATTGATCTCTCTATAGGAGGATGTGCCGGTCATTGTGCCGGCACATCTTTTTTTATTGGGTCATTTTCATCAGTTCTTCGATCACCTCAGCATCGTAGCCCATGTTGCGTGCCTTCTCGAAATCCATTGAGGCGGATTCTTTCTCATATTGTGCCAGTTTCACTTTGCCCCGCAACACATAGAGCGACGCAGTCGGTTTGCTCTCTGCAAACACCTTGTTGATGTCTGCCATGGCACGGGCGTTTTTCCCCATCATGAAGTAGAGGTCAGCCCGTCCTTCATAGAGCAACATGCTGTGAGGCTGTTCACTGATCAGATAATTGTAGATTCTTTCACTCTCGTCGTAATTGCCCCGCAGCTTTTCCAATACGGCATGTCCCAGCCGCGCCTTGACCGATTTGTCATTGATGGAGAGTAGCTTGTCGAAGTCCTCTTCGGCCAGCAGGAAGTTACGTTGTTGCAGATAGAGCAACCCGCGGGCATAGAGTGCCTCCTGATGGTCCGGCACGATGAGCAGCAAGGCCGTGTAGTCATTGACCGCCTTTTCCGCCTCTCCCAGTTCGGCATAGAGCGAAGCCCGATTTTCCAGAATCAGTTGGTTCTGTGGGTCACGGGTCAGTGAGGCCGTGTAAGAGATAAGGGCCTCTTGCAGTTTCCCCTGCCGGCGTTGGATGGTACCGAGATTGGTCAACAGGGCATAATTGGCCGGATTGGCCGGTTCAAGCCGCATGGCTGAACGCAGACACTCTTCGGCACCTGCCCAGTCCTCCTTCTCGACAAAGTCATAGCTCTTGTCAACCCATTCTTCATAACTCTGTGCCCGGCCGCCGAGGGTGGCACACAAACATACGACTAATACGATAATGCTTCTCATTTCTTTATATCTTTCATGTCCAGATAGCCCAGCTGGATGTCGTCGTCACACCCGATGATGAGCCGGTCCTGGACCTTGTCATAACATAGATGATTTATATTGTAGTGGGTCTCCCACGTGCTGAGATAATTACCCTGCAAGTCAAAGACCATCAACTGTGTGGAACGCTTTCCTGTATGTTGACGACGGCTCTCTTCCCAACACTCCTCCGAAGTGGAGATGACCACAAAACAATCGTTACAAATGGCCGAGTATCCGAAAAAACGATTCTTTTCAGCTTTACCCCACAACGGTCCCTGAATGCTTCGGATCAGTTCTCCATTCGTGTGATAGAGGTTGATGAGGTCATAATTGGAGAAACACTCCAGACACAAATCCTTCTCTACATCCACGGCAATGGTCATTCTCCGTTTGTCCATCTGTTCGTTTCTGTACGCAAATGGTGTGAACTCGCCTGTCTGCATATCCCATTTGGCAATCACGGGCTCGAAGTCATTGTTGCCGATGGGTTTGATCTGGCGTGTAATGCTGTGTGTGTCATCCACCAGATAATACTCGCTTGGGAAGTTGGAGGCATCCATCCGCAACTTGACGGTCGGCAGATAGTCCGGATGGGTCATGACGCTGTCCAGTTGGTAACTGAACACAGTCTGTTTCCCATGGTCCGAGACGTAGATTTCATTCGTCCGCTCGTTATAGGCAATATGGCCGATGTTGGCGATTTCCCCTGGCCCCTGTCCCAACGGGGCTATACTGGTCACGTGTCTGAAATCCTTTTTGTCAAAAAAATGGATCAGGTTATCGATGGATTTTGTATCTTCAATCAGCAGATACTTCTCTGTCAGATAGATTCTGTAGTTGTTGCTGATGAAAACACTGTCCGGTACAATCTCGTGTATTTTGTCTTGTACGGACACCACCTGATCTCGTTTACGCTGATGCAATTCTTTCGGATTGCCGGATGTGCATCCCCACAGGAGGATGACTGCACACAATGCATACATATTCTTCATACCATCTCTATTTTTTAATATCGAGGGTAAATGTACGGATTTTTTTGAGTGGTTGTCCATGTAAAACTCAGTTTTTCGTGGACTTGTCCGAGGTGGTATGACGCGACTGATAGTACCGGCGCAGCAAGTGGTCGGCCCCCAACAGACACAGTGACAGGAATCCGAGATAACCGTAGAAGAGCACTTTGTCGGGCCGCAGTTTGGGCATACGTAAGTCCGGCAGTTGGATATCCATGTACAGGAAGAACACAGTGGCCAGTCCCAGCAGGAACAGCACTCCCATGCCGATGGCAATCAGCTCACCCCAGTAGATGCGTCTTTGCCGACGAGCCTCGACCTGCATGACCCGTTCCATCACCTTGGTGCGGAAATCGGCCGGCAATTCTCTTTCCGGCAGTTGGGCAAACAGACCTCTTGACGAGTCCTGTTTTGGTAGCTTATTCATCTTCTTGTTCCTCCAATGTTTTGATTCCGACATATATTTTTTTTCGTATGCGGTGTAACCGCGTTTTCACATTGGCCACGCTCAATCCGCTGATCGAGGAGATTTCCTCAATGGATTTGCTTTGCCAATAAAAGAGCAACACAAGAGTCCGCTCTTCCGGTGGCAGGCAGGCCAAAACCCGCTCCAGCCGTTCCACCTGTCCGACATCGCCCGGCTGTTCCAGAAAAGCCTCCGCATCCGCTTCCGACACCTGTTCCATCAGTGTCTCGTTGATGGCTAACCATTCATGCTTGGCCTTGCGGGTAGCCGAGATGGCTGCATTGTAGGCAATCCGGTAGAGCCAGGTGGAGAAACTGCAATCCCCCTTGAAACGGGAGAGGTGTTCATAGGTCTTGACGAACACATCTTGCGCCAACTCTTCCGCATCTTCCCGGTTGTGCACGATCTGATAAATCAAGGCATGTACCGGACGGCTGTAGCGGTCAAGGAGGCAGGCGAAGCAGCGGGTGTCTCCCGCTTGAATCCGACTGATGTAATATGTGTCGCTGTACAATTCCATATTCACCTCTTTAGACGCAGCGCCATCCGGCAGGTTACAGTTCCCACCACACAAAAGTAGGCAATTTTTTTTTCTTTTCCAGGTGTAACCTTCGGTAGATTGCTGCGTCAAATAGGCAAACAAGACAAAAATTTTAAATTAGCTACGTTATGATGGAATTTCTTTTAGTGCCGATTGTTGTCGGTATCATTTGTGTGAGTCTGTATGGCCTGTTTGAGTTGATCCTGCGTCGTAAGGAGCGTTTGGCCATCATTGAGAAGATTGATGGTAAAATTGATGCCTCTACTTTTGAGGGACGGATCGGGTTGCCCGCCTATCGAGGTTGGAAACTCACATTCAATACGTTTACAGCCTTGAAGATCGGCGCCTTGCTGGCCGGTATCGGTTTGGGATTGCTGATCGCTTTCTTTATCCATTGGAGTCTGATGATGTCCCCGCTCTATTATCAACAGAACCAACACTTTGTTCGGGAGATGATCGATGTGGTGTACGGCTCTTTGACACTCTTGGGTGGAGGTAGCGGTCTGATTGTGGCTTTTATCATCGAATTGAAACTGGGCAAGAAAAAGGATCAGGACTAACGGATCGCAATTTTACGTACCGTCTCTCCGATGCGGATGATATAATACCCTTTGGCGATATTGACTACATATTCGCCAGAGGGTGTTTTCATATCAATCTCTTTCACTTTGATACCCACTACACTGTATATCTCCAGCTTGCTGCCTACAGGTGCGTTTTCCACCACGATGCGGTTCTCTGTGGCTGTGATGGAGACTTCGTTAGAGGGAGTGACCACCTGTTGGGTGGAGTGCATAACCTCGCCCGCTCTTCCTGTCTGTGCGAAGAGCGGTGCCATTGCCGTGAGGGCAAGCCCGACGAGTATGCCATATAAACCTCTCATGATCTGTTTTCAGTCGGAGACAAAGGTAGTCACTTTCTTTGAATCACCTGTCACAGCCCGCTTGTTTTTTTCAGACAGGGATTGTTAAACCCTCTTGTGCCATCACGGTGCCGGGGAAAATGGATTCCGCCTCTTTCCGTAACGTTCTCGTGTGGGTATAACGGGCTGAGTAGTGGCCGATGACCAACCGCTTGACGTGGGCCCGCCGGGCTATCTCGGCTGCTTGCTGGGCTGTCGAGTGAAAGGTCTCTTTGGCACGTGCCAGATCCCGCTGCTGGAAAGTGGCTTCGTGATAGAGCAGGTCAACTCCCTCGATGATGGGGATGATTTCCGGATGGAACAGGGTGTCCGAACAGTAGGCATACCGTTTGGGTGGATCGGCCGGCCGTGTCAATCGCTCGTTGGGAATCACTTCTCCTTCCGGAGTCACGAAGTCGGCTCCCGCCTTGATATCTTTCATCTGACTTACGGGTACTTGGTAGAAATCTGTCATCTCGCGGATGATGTGAGGCTCTTTCGGCTTCTCCACGAAGAGGTAGCCGCAGCAGGGAATCCGGTGATTGAGCGGTATGGAATAGACACAGAGGGAACGGTCCTCCATCACCAGTGCATGCTGGCGGGTATCTACTGCATTGAAGAGGACAGAGTAGGGGAGCCCTTTGCAGAAGAGATCCAGGATCGGACGCATATAGGTCTCTACTTCTTGGGGTCCGTGGATTTCGAGGAGCCCTCTCCGTCCCAGCATACCCAATGTAGAGAGAAGTCCGGGCAGACCGAAACAATGATCTCCATGCAGATGGGAAATGAAAATATGATTCAGCCGGTTGAATTTGGCATGGCAATGTCGCATTTGTACTTGCGTGCCTTCGCCACAATCAAGCATATAGAGTTTATCCCGTAAGTTGATGATTTGGGAAGTAGCCGCGTGACTGGTAGTCGGAAGGGCTGATCCACATCCCAAAATAGTTAAGTCAAAATTTGCCATGATATCACAGTTTGGAAATTGGACGGCAAAATTACACAAAAACGTTCAATGGTAAAAAGTAAGATGCCTTCGTTTTTCTCCCGGGGGGGCTTATTCCTAATGTTCAAGGATGGAAATGGGCAGACTCTTCCAGGAGGACGGGCCGAAGATACGAAATCCGTGTTGAGCCCCGAAAAAAAGCGGGAGGAAGATTGGAAAATTGCTATAAGCGAAGTTCCTCCGTCGGAATTATGAGGTCTGTGTGGGCGTAAGCTGAAAGCTGACATGATAGCCGCTGACAGGTGTGTCGGCGAAAGAGAGGAGGATACCTTGACGGATCAAAATCTGACGGGA
>JBJECC010000112.1:0-11647 GCA_051870655.1 Parabacteroides sp.
ATTCTATTTTAATAGCTTATATTTAAATCGTCTCGTTTTAACGGGACACTAGTGTCTTTCTATATATAATAAGGTATAAAAAAACCGGTCTTTCGGCAAGAGGCAAAAAAGACCGGTTTGATAGATTCCTGTTATTTCACCAGTTTCAATTCATTGATCAGACGCGGACATTTGCCCCATTTGTCAATCATATAGAGTACGAAACGGATATCTACAGCAATACAACGCTGCAAGTCCGGTTCGAAAGCGATATCACCACTCATGGCTTCCCAGTTACCGTCGAAGGCCAGACCGATCAGACGCGCGTTCTTGTCGAACACCGGACTACCGGAATTACCGCCTGTGATGTCATTGTTGGTCAGGAAACAGAGTTGCAATTCGCCCTCTTTGTTGGCATACGTGCCGAAATCACGTTGACGCATCAGATCCAGAATCTCCGGTTGTACCCAGAACTCATCGCTGGTAGCATCCTCTTTCTCCAAGATACCTTTGCTGGTGGAGAAGTAGTTATACCAGGCTGCATCATAAGGACGGTATCCACCGACTGATCCGTAGCTCAGACGCATGGTGAAGTTGGCATCCGAAGGAAGCGCTTTTTCCGGATTCATCTCCTTCAAACCGGCGAAGTAGAGGCGTTCGCCCTTCTGGATGTCGGTATATACGTCACCACCCAACGAGCCGATAGCCATCAGTTGTGAGAAGGCAGAGAGGCCCAGATCTACCGCCGGATCCTTCTTCATCAGTTTGGTGTACAATGCTTCGTCGTTCACCATGGCCTTGATCTTCTCGTAAGAGGTCAGGTTGGTCTTCTTGAACAGATCTGCTGCATACCGTTCGTAGTCTCCTTTGTACTTCTTGTCGATCTGCTTGTAGATGTCCGGTAAGAAGTCAGCCGGTACACGCTCTTTGACCACGCGCAACATAGCCGGCAACACCTGCTGGTCCAGAGACGGTTCATAGTCCTTCAACAGACCTTCAATCCGTTCGAGGAATTTGGCTTTGGCGGCATCATCCGAACCTTTCACGTCGAAACGCTGTACCATAGTGGCAATGTGGGCGATCTCCACACCGTTCATGAAGGCTTCTGACAGATAGACAGAAAGCTGCTGCAGCGGAGCCAATTTGGTGTAGCCGTTCTGTAACAGGCTCAATACCTCACCGTAGCGGTTCTGACGTTGCGGATCCTGTGCCACCCAGTCGGCAAAAGCCTTCTCTTCCGCCTGCTTCCGTTCAATCACGTGCAGGTTGGCCAAGCCCTTGTTCATGCCGATTGAGTTTTTCCAATAGTTGGAACTGCCGGCATATTTGGACGCATATTTGATGCGGACGGCATCGCTGGCCAACATGGCCTTTTTCCAGATGTCCTGCTTGATGCCACGCACCTCAATACGCGGTTTGTTGAGGTCTTCGATGCGCTGCTGCACACCCCAAGAGCAGAGGTAACGGCTTGTGCTGCCCGGGAAACCGATGGTCATGGCATAGTCCTTCTCCTCATAGCCTTGCAAAGAGACCTCTGCCACATACTTCGGTGTGTAGGGCTTGTTGTTGATGTCATATTTGGCCGGCTTGTTCTCTGCGTTGGCATAGACCCGGAACACGGAGAAGTCACATGTATGGCGCGGCCACATCCAGTTGTCTGTGTCACCTCCGAACTTACCCATGGAAGAAGGCGGGGCAAAGACCATGCGGACGTCTGTGTACACATCATACACCACTAAGAAATACTTGTTGTTGCAATAGAAGGGAACCACATCAGCAGCCAGGAACTCGTTTGTGCCAATGGAGTCACAAATCGCATTGCCGATGGAGTCGGCGGCGGCCAACCGGTCCTTCTCATTCGTGATAGAGGCGATCTGACTGTTGATGCGGTCGCTCACATCGACGGTCTCACGCAAATAACGTACGCTCAATCCCGGAACCGGCAATTCTTCTGCCTGGCTCTGTGAGATGAAGCCGTTTTTCAGGTAGTCATGTTCTACACTACTCAGTTTCTGAATAGATCCGTAACCGCAGTGGTGGTTGGTGAAGATCAGTCCCGTTTCGGAAACGGTGATACCGGTACATCCGCCACCGAAGATCACGACAGCATTGGCGACACAAGGGTCAGTTTCGCTGTACAGTTTGTCGATGGAAGGAACAAATCCTAACTCGGCCATGCGTGCCAGGTTCTGCTTGTTCAACTCTTTCATCACCCACATACCTTCGTCGGCAAACAGCTGGCTGGATGCCGTCAATAATAAAAGCAGTGAGCACAATCGTTTCATTAATCTCATGATGTGTACTATTTATTGGTTTTCAATCAGTAATTTAATCTCTTTCATTTGGGAACGGGCCGAGAGCCAGTCTTTCAGCTTCTGCTGCTCCGCCTCTGCCATTTTCCGTTCTTTGATCTTCAGATAGACCAGCATCACCGTGTCGGCCTGTTGCGTGTCTGCGTTGACCATCAACGTGTGTGAGCAGGAGAGGGTCTCCACATAGGGGAAGAGCGCTTTGGTCTCCGGCAACAGCTTCTGTGACAAGCGGGCATATCCCTGATAGCGTTGCAACTGATGTTTCAACGAGTCGATCTGTTCTGCCTGTGCCTGCAACACCTGTTCGCTGTTCTTATACAGATCCTTCATTAACAAGGTCTTCAACTCGTTCAGATCCGTTGTCTCTTTTCCGAATCCCTGTTGGACAATCAGGTTGACATCCTTCAAGCCGTACCGTTCCATTTTGCTGCGTGCATTGGCAATCATTTCGTCCGGCACGCTTTCCCCAATCAAGACCACTTTCACTTCGCGCTTGTCGCTGGTGTCGGTGATACTCTTGCTCAGAATCTGCGTGTTGGGGAAGTTCAGCTCTTCCGAGATGAAGAGACGGGCACGTTCATTGAAATAGCTGCTCTTGACCAGATTATAACTCAAATAGAGGCTGGGCAGAATCGTACAGATCACGATCAGTCCTACATAGCGGGTCACCTTTTTCTCCCGCTGTTTGTCCAGGAAGACCTTCTTCGGATATTTCAACAGGCGCACGACGAGGAAGGTGGCCAAGCTGATAAACACCGTATTGATGAAATAGAGGTAGAATGCCCCGAAGAAATAATAGAGGTTTCCACTGGCCAAACCGAACCCGGCGGTACAGAGCGGCGGCATCAAGGCCGTAGCAATGGCCACACCCGGAATCACATTCCCTTTACTTTTGGTAGAGCTGGCCACAATGCCGGCCAGACCGCCGAAGAAGGCAATCAGCACGTCATAGACAGTCGGTTGCGTACGGGCCAACAGTTCGCTCTGCGCTTCACTGATCGGTGAGAGGAGGAAGAAGAGGGTAGAGGTGATCACACTGAAAATGGTGGCTGTGGCGAAATTACGGAACGCCCGCTTGATCAGCTCAAAGTCGGAGATGCCCAAGCCGAGACCGAATCCCATGATCGGTCCCATCAGCGGGGAGATCAACATGGCACCGATGATGACAGCGGTGGAGTTGGTGTTCAATCCCAAGGAGGCGACAAAAATGGCAAAGATCAAGACCCACAGGTTGGTACCTTTAAATTCAACCCCTTTCTTGATCGACTCGATGGTTTCCAGTTCATTTTCTTTCTCCTGGCGCACATCGAACATGCGCACGAAGAAGTCTTTTACTTGATTATACAGTTGTCCTTTTTCCATGTCTAAATTCTCGTTGATATATACAAACTACGTAGATTAGCAAAAACAGGGTACGATAGGCCAGGCGCCACCACAAGGAATCGATGGCCGGAACCATGGCGGCTACATATAATGCAGCTGCCAGCAGCGTGTAGAAAGCGGCGGATTTCAGATCGTACGCAATCGGATAGTTGCGTTGCCCTACAAAATAGGAGAGCATCATCATCAATAGATTACAGAAGAATGAGGCCCAGGCACAAGCCATGTATCCGAAGCTCGGACCGAACAGCAGAATGATGCCTACAGTGGTCAGACATCCTGCCATAGAGAAGTAGGCCCCCCACTGGGTCTGGTCTGTCAGTTTATACCAGAGTGACAAGTTGAAATAGATGCCGAAAAAGAGTTCTCCCAACATGACGATCGGAACGACACGCAGGCCGGGATAGTAGGCTTCACCCACAAAGAACTTCAGGATGTCCATGTAGCACATGACACCCAGGAAGATGAAGAGGGCGAACAGGATGAAATATTTCATCGCTTCCGAATAGGCCACCTTGTTGTCCTGTCCTTTGTTGCGGGCAAAGATAAAGGGCTCGTAGGCATAGCGGAATGCCTGTGTGAACATCACCATCACCACGGCAATCTTGAAACAGGCTCCATAGATGCCCAACTGTTCGTTGGCATAGGCACGGTCTTCAAACAGAAAGGGGAACAGGATCTTGTCAGCTGTCTGATTGAAGATTCCGGCAATACCCAACAACAGGATGGGGAACGAATAGCGATACATCTGTTTCAGCAGCGGCCAGTCGGCTTTGGCCTGCCAGCCGGGACGCATATCGGGTATCAAGAGCAACAGGGTGACGGCAGTCGTCACGACGTTTGACAAAAATACATAACCGACACCGTAGTCCGGATCATAGAACCGGAGAAGCTCCGGCATCCGGGTTGCCAACCACGGACAGATCACCAGGAAGAAGATGTTCAGGAAGATGTTCAGAAAAATATTGAGCAACTTGATACCGGCAAAACGCCAGGCTTTCCCTTGATACCGCAAATAGGCAAAGGGAATGCAGCAAAAGGCATCGACCGCTACGATACCTGCCATCATCGCCACATATTCCGGATGGTCTGCATATCCCAACCCTTGGCATATCCAAGGGAATAGAAGGGCGACTATACCGCAGAACAACAGTGAACTGCCTGCCAGCGAACGCAATACGGAAGCATAGACCCGGGAAGGATCAAGTGCCTTTTTGTTCATAAAACGAAAGAAGCCGGTTTCCATTCCGTAGGTCAGGAGCACCAGCAGCAACGCGGTCCAACCATACAGATTGGTCACGATGCCATATTCGCCCGTACCGGCCAATACACGCGTGTACATCGGCACCAGCATCCAGTTGAGGAAGCGTCCGATGATACTGCTTAATCCATATACGGCGGTCTCTCTGGCCAGCCGTTTCATACCTGCCATATCACTTGTTTTTATTCGCTTATAAATCGAACAGCAATTGTCCGTTGTCTCTTCCCAATTTTCCGGTCAGCCCCAAATGCTGATAGGCCAGTTCCGTCACTTCACGTCCGCGCGGTGTCCGTTTGATAAAGCCCTCTTTGATCAGGAAGGGTTCATAGACCTCTTCCAGTGTGCCCGGATCTTCTCCCAAAGCAGTTGCGATGGTCGTCAGACCGACCGGTCCCCCTTTGAACTTCTCGATGATTGTCAGCAACAACTTGTTGTCGATCTGATCCAATCCGTACCGGTCGATGTTGAGCGCTTCCAACGAATAGCAGGCAATGGCTTTGTCTATGTGGCCGTTGCCTTTTACCTGGGCAAAGTCACGGACACGCCGAAGCAGCGCATTGGCAATACGTGGCGTACCCCGGCTACGGGAGGCGATTTCGCGGGCTGCCTCCAGTTCACATTGGACGTGCAGGATGTCCGCGCTGCGCAAGACGATTGCGGTCAATGTGTTAACATCATAATATTCCAAGTGCATATTGATGCCGAAGCGGGCCCGCAACGGGCTGGTCAGCAGACCGCTTCGGGTGGTGGCCCCTACCAGGGTGAAGGGAGAGAGGTCGATCTGGATGGATCGGGCACTGGGTCCCTTGTCGATGACAATATCGATCCGGAAATCCTCCATGGCGGAATAGAGATACTCTTCCACCACCGGACTGAGCCGATGGATCTCGTCGATAAAGAGCACGTCGTTCTTCTCCAGTGAGGTCAATACACCCGCCAGGTCACCCGGTTTGTCCAGTACAGGACCTGAAGTCACCTTGAAACCGACCCCCAGTTCGTTGGCGATGATGTTGGAGAGGGTTGTCTTTCCCAATCCGGGAGGGCCGTGTAAAAGTACGTGATCCAATGCCTCTTTGCGCATTCGGGCCGCCATGACAAACACCTTCAGATTCTCTACCACCTTCGACTGGCCGCTGAAGTCGTCGAACGAGAGAGGACGAAGCACGTTTTCATATTCCCGGTCGCTTTCCGGCATGCGTGTTTCCCTTATATTGAAACTGTTTTCATCTTCCATGTTGTGAATCCTAAAAAATAGGCTTTGTTGATTAATCGGCAAATTTAAGTACAATCTGCGAGATTCTCATTACAACAGGTTGATGTTTTCTCCTTTTACTCCTTTTGTCCCGCTAAATCTCCCCGGCTGATCAATCGGCCCAGCCAGTGGGCGAATCGCAGATTC
Source organism: Parabacteroides sp. (assembly GCA_051870655.1). Taxonomy (GTDB): domain Bacteria; phylum Bacteroidota; class Bacteroidia; order Bacteroidales; family Tannerellaceae; genus Parabacteroides. The sequence continues at coordinate 6,332 of JBJECC010000112.1, forward strand.
AGGATCATTCCCAGGGTGCCACCCAGCGCACAAGCAAAAAACGCCGGAGCGGACATGGCTAACCAAATGCTATAGATTCCCCAGCAGACATAGGGCACGAGGAGCAGGGAGGAAATGAGGCCGGGCACATACCCTTTGATCGCCCATCCTTCGATGATATGGATAAACATATGGACGGAAAACGCCAAAAACAGAGCTGACCATAACCAAAGCACATCCAGACCGCTTAAAACCAGGAGGGTGACTATCAGCAAAATGACAAACTCCTCTAAAATGGCTATGGCAAAGGCACTTGTTGGCAGATCCCGAAAATGGATGATTTCTTTTGTCAGAGCCGGAAACTTCTCGATCAGTCTCCCCGCATTTTTCTGCATCCACCTGCTGTGCGCAAGCAACTCCTCCCCGTCATGCATCATGAAAAACAATGGCAGGGGAACAACCAGTGATAAGATTGTGAGTGCAAACATAGTCAGTCGTTTTTCTATGACAACGGCAAAACCTTTCTAAAATTGTATTCCATGTCCATTTTTTTGCGGATTTTTCTTACATATATTATATTCCGGATAAAAAGAGTACTTTTGCGGGGCAAAATGAATGATAATCTAATCCATGTGTATGAAACGACATCTTTTCCTCCAATTGCTGATGGCCCTCTTTACAGCAGGGGTTTTATCGGCTGAAAACATAAAAGTGGAACCCGCTTTTTGGTGGAGCGGTATGAAAAATACAGAATTGCAGTTGATGGTATATGGCAAAGGCATTGCCAACTACCGTCCGACGATTGATGATCCGACTGTACGGTTGAAACAGGCGGTTACGCTGGAAAGTCCGAACTATCTGCTGATTTATCTGGATGTGTCGGAGGCCAGACCGGGATTGTTCACCATCCGTTTCCAGAATGGGAAACGTTCGTTTGACTATCGCTATGAGTTGAAACCTCGGAAAGAGCATGCCTCGGAGATCCGGGGGTTCGATGCCTCTGATGTGCTCTACCTGATCATGCCGGACCGGTTTGCCAATGGAGACCCTTCGAATGACCAGATCCCGATGCGCACGGAGTATCAGATGGATCGTACCAATCCCAACGCACGGCATGGAGGAGACTTGGCCGGTATCGAACAACATCTGGATTATATCGAAGAACTGGGAGTGACCGCCATCTGGCTCAATCCGGTGCTGGAGAATGACATGAAAGGAGGTTCCTATCATGGCTATGCCACGACCGATTATTATCGGGTCGATCCGCGGTTGGGAACCAACGAAGCTTATGTACATTTGATAGAGGAGGCACATAAAAGGGGATTGAAGGTGGTGATGGATCTGATTTTCAATCATTGCGGAAGCGATCATCCGTGGATGAAGGATGTGCCGAGCCGGGACTGGTTCAACTGCCTTTTCAACGATCCGGCTGATTATGTACAGACCAATCATGATAAAGAGGCCTATTTTGACCCTTATGTTTCTGACTATGACCGCCATGCCATGGTGAATGGATGGTTTGTGCCCAGCATGCCCGATCTGAATCAGAAGAATCCTCACGTAGCTAAATATTTGATCCAGAACTCTATTTGGTGGATAGAGTATAGTAGGGTGGACGGCATCCGGCAGGACACATATCCCTATGCGGATGTGGATATGATGCGGCAATGGTGCGAAGAGGTGATGTGGGAATATCCCGACTACAACATTGTCGGGGAGGCTTGGATGAATTATACGATCGGATCCGCTTATTGGCAGACCGGCAGCCGTCTGAATTTCGGTCAGGATACCAAACTGAAGTCAGTGATGGACTTCCGCCTGATGGGTATTGCAAGCCAGGCTTTTCATGAGGAGACCGGAAGCAGCGGAGGCTTGAACACCCTTTTTGAACATCTGTGTTATGATTTTGTCTATCCGGATATTTATCATGTGCTCCGCTTTTTGGAGAACCATGACACGGACCGTTTTCTGAAGTCATTGCCGCTGGATTCGCGTAGTCTGTATGCCTTCAAGCAGGGTGTCACCTTCTTGTTGACAATACCGGGCATACCGCAGCTCTATTACGGACAGGAGCTATTGATGAACGGCACGAAGGAGAAGGGTGATGGCTATGTCCGTTTAGATGTGCCGGGAGGCTGGCCCGGTGATCCTGTCAACCAGTTTTCAGCAGCAGGCCGCAGTGCTGTCCAAAACGAAGCCTGGAATTTTATCCGGACACTGTTGCAGTGGCGGAAGCATAATGACGTCATCGCCTATGGCAAGATGAAACACTTCATGGTCAACAAGGGCGTGTATGTCTATGAAAGGAGCCTGAACGGGAAGAGCTGCCTGATCCTGATGAATGGCAGCAGTCATTCGGTCGAACTGCCGTTGGCCCGTTATGCAGAGGTGTTGCAGGGCAAACGGACGGGACAGGATGTGCTGACCGGCCGCCAGATAGAGCTGGGTGACAAGCTGACACTGGAAGGCAAGGCCGTCTATGTGTTGGAGTTGTGACGGAACGGGTTGCAAAGATAAAAACGGATAGTTGTCACGGAAAAATTTGCATATTCATGAAAATACTTTACCTTTGCAAGGCAATTCGGATTGCGCCTGTGGTGTAATTGGTAGCCACGCCAGACTTAGGATCTGGTGTCGCGAGACGTGTAGGTTCGAGTCCTATCAGGCGCACGATCAAGAGTGAGTCCCTTGTGAGTGATTTCTTGCAAGGGATTTTTTCTATCAAACAGAAAAATCGAAGACAATATGAAACGATTGCTCATTCTTTGCTGTATGTTGTGTCAGGCAGGGATTGTTTTAGCTCAAAATGAATTGATCGAGGAACTGAAATCGCTGATCCGTGAAACGAGGGCGACGGTAGGGGTTGCGATTATCATGAATGGTTCCGAGTTGATGACCATCAACAATCAGTATCGTTTTCCGATGATGGGTTTCAGCAAATTCCATCAGGCGTTGGCGGTGTTGAACCATTTGGACAAGCATGATCTGATGCTGGATACGGAGATTTATGTCAAAAAGGAGGAGTTGCGTCCCGATACGCACAGCCCTTTGCGTGATCGCTATCCGTTGGGAGACTTCAATATCACGGTGGGTGACCTGTTGCGTTACAGCATTTCCCAAAATGACAATGTGGCAAGTGATATCCTGTATAAGTATATCGGAGGGCCGAAGGCGGTTCAGAAATATATGGATAAACTGGGTATCAAGGATGTCTCCATCTCGTTGACAGAAGCACAGGTAGAGGCGGAGGAGATGAACGAGTATGAGAACTGGTGTACGCCCTCATCTGCCGTGTTGGCCATTGAGACCTTTTTGCAAAGCAATCTGTTTCCTCAATCCTATAAACTGTTTCTTGAACGGGCTTTAGTGGATGTTTCGACAGGCAAGAACAAGATGAAGGCGTTGTTGCCCAAAGAAAAGATGCTGGTCGGACACAAGACGGGTGAGTCCGGTCGGAATGAATATGGAATCAAAATTGCAGACAATGATGTCGGATTTTGTGTGCTTCCCGATGGCTCGCACTATTCGTTGGCAGTCTTAATGATGAATTCGCATGAGAGCGATGCGGAGAATGCAGCGCTGATTGCCCGCATTTCAAAGGCTGTTTATGACTACTGTGTAGGCAATTAACGTTTTTTATGTGCAGTTTGTTTGGAAGTGTTTATGGATAAGTCTACATTTGCATTGTGGTTTTTTCATAATAGTATTAGATTTAAGGTTAACAAAGAAGGTTTAGGGTTGTCGTGAGACAACCTTAAATTTTTTATAGTGGTTTGTACACATTCCCCGGCATCGTTTTCAGGATGCCATCCAATTCCATTTCAAATAATAGGGTGCTGAGCTGTTGCACAGGCATGTGAAGGATCAATGAAAGTTCATTGATATGTGCCTCTTTATGCTCATGGAGGTAGGAAAGGATCTGTTGCTTCTCGTCGCTTTCCGGGAAAAGGATCTGTGCCTGTTTGGGCAGTTGGGTTTTCTTTTCCTGTATGTCCCAGCGCATAGCCGCAATGAGATCTTCCGCACAGGTGATGAGGGCGGCTTTGTTCTGCATGATTAGTTTATGACACCCTTTCGAACGGACATCCGTAATCCGGCCGGGAAAGGCGAAAACATCGCGTCCATACGAGAAAGCCAGGTCTGCCGTGATCAGTGAACCGCCATGTTCGGCTGATTCGGCTACTAACGTGGCATCGGCCAAGCCGGCAATGATTCGGTTACGTCGGACAAAATTGGGACGGTCCGGTTCCGTACCACTGGGAAAATCGGTCAGCAAACCACCTTGATCCAGCATCTTGACAGCCGTAGGTCGGTGCAGATTGGGATAGATCCGGTCCAGCCCATGGGCCAGAACGCCCACTGTCGGGAGGGAATGGTGCAGAGCCTGTTGATGGGCGCATATATCTATTCCATAGGCCAGTCCGCTTACGATTAGCAAATCGGGAAAACGGACTGACAGATCATTCAATAACTTCTCGACTTGGTCACGTCCGTAGGAGGTCGCTTGCCGGGTCCCGACAATACTCAGGATATGGGAGGCATCCAGGTTGGCATTTCCTTTGAAATAAAAGAGGACCGGTGCGTCTTCACACTCTTTCAGGCGTGCCGGATAGTCCGGATTGTCCCAATAGTAGAGCTGGATATGATTCTTTTCGACAAAAGCCAATTCCCGTTCGGCCTGTTGCAATACGGCCGGATTGAGAATGGCTTCGGACAAGGTGTCCCCGATACGGGGGATTTTTTCCAGCAACTGTTTCTTCTCTTGAAAGACAGCCTCTGCGTTGCCGCACTGTTGAAGGAGCTGGCGTGCCAGCACATCGCCTACGCCGGGAATCATAGTCAAGGCTATTTGGTAAATGCGTGGATCTGTCATGGAGTGGGCATTGTCTTTTTCAGTAATTCATCAAAATATTCGCCACGGGTCAGTTTGCCGTTTTCCACCACAACCGATTCCACCGTGCCTCGTGTAGCCAGGGCTCCGTCAGAGAGACGATAAATGTCTTGCTCAAAGATCAGTTTGGGTCCTTTCTTACTCAGATTCAGACAGGAGCAGTAACGATCCCCGCTCCGCAACGAGTTTTTGTACTGGATAGTCACACGCGAAACGAATGCATCGATACCCTTTTCGTGCATGGCTCCGAAGTTCTCACCCAACGATTCCAGAAACTCATGGCGTGTATGCTCCATGTAGTGCTGGTAATTGGCGTTGTTCACGACTCCTTGCAAGTCGCATTCATAGTCGCGTACTTTATCCTCTGTTTGGAATAGATATTGTTTCATCATTCAAAATTCTTTTCCGGTTCAACGATCTCCATTTTATATAAACGGTCGGAAGGA
>JBJECC010000113.1:0-2105 GCA_051870655.1 Parabacteroides sp.
CCAGCTGCGACACGTTGGACATCGATAACTTGGAGAGCTACGATGAATCCATGGTGTGGGGCGACATCAATCTGGCGACCGCGTATGTGAATAATCTCTATTCGCAATGTTTCGGAAACTGGTCCTATTCGTCCGACTGCGATTCGGAACAGATTTCCGGAATCACCTGGTATTTGGGCCTGATCACGGAGACAGGCAGTTCCTACAAGATGTGGTCTTATACCACTGTCCGAAATATCAATGAGGCGATCAAGCGGTTGGAAAACAGTGAAATATCCAAAGATAAGGCAGATGCGTTGCTGGGACAGGCCTATTTCATGCGTGCGTACATCTATTATCAGATGGTGCTGTATCATGGAGGCGTGCCTTACATCAAGGTCCCGCAGGACAAGGATACGGACGATTTGATGGTGAAACGTAATTCGACGGCAGAGTGTTTCCAGTATATGGTGGAAGATCTGGATCATGCCATTACGTTATTGCCCGAAAAAATTGCCGCCGGTTCTGCTGATTACGGTCGTATCGACCAGTGCTTTGCCAAGGCCTGGAAGGCAAAGACCCTGTTGTTGAAGGCTTCTCCGCAGTTCAACCCCTCGAAACCCTACACCAATGCCTATTGGGCAGAGGCCTATACGGCAGCCAAGGAGGCGTATGAATTCTGTGTCAACCATGGTATTGCACTGACAGAGAGCTATGCCGACATCTGGTTGAAGGAGCAGGGACCGGAGGTTGTCTTCCCGGTGGTGAACTCCAACCCGAACAAGACGGTTTATTACGAGGCCGGTCTGCGTCCTGCCTCTGTCAGCCGCGGTACGAATGCATACAATCCGACCTGGGAGTTCGTGAAGGATTTCCCGATGCTGGATGGCAAACACTATGATGATCCGACCAGTAAATATTATGTAGGTGACGAACAGGCCCTGTTGAAGTCATTCTGGAAGAATCGTGACCCGCGTTTTTATGAAGTCATCATGTGTAACGGTGATTTGTATCCGGTGGCTGGCAAGCCGGCCAACTATCGCCAGTACAATGCACTGGGTATCAGTAGCGGTGACGACCAGTATGGCATCAATCCGGCTGCCCACACCAATGCGGTGAACAACGACGTCTATACCGGTTTCTACAACATGAAGGGGGCTGACCTCTCTTTGACACAGGCCAATATCCTGACCTACGACATCGACTATATCCTGATGCGTTTTGCCGAAGTGATGTTCATCTATGCAGAGGCGGCCAACGAGAACGGTCACTCAGACGTGGCGATCGATCTGTTGAAGCAGATCCGCCAGCGGGCCGGTGTAGAGCCCGGAGCTGACGGGTTGTATGGCCTGAAGGTCGCCAACCAGGAGGAGATTCGCCAAGCTATCCTCGATGAACGCTATTTTGAATTGTGCTTCGAGGGGCATCGTTTCTGGGATCTGCGCCGTACGCGCCACATGATGAAACTGAACGGCTGGACCAAGCATGGGGTGGAGGCGATCCCCATCAATCCCGACGGTTCGGACATGGATTTGACGGAGGCCAAGAAAAAGGCGGATGCGTATGAGCTGACCACCGATGATTTCCGTTATACCATCCTGCAGGTACCGTTCAACGAGGCTGCCGAACGGGAGTTCGTGATCGAGGAGAGCTTCTATTTCTTCCCGATCCAGAAGGTGAACCTGGATGAAAACCCGAATTTGGAACAGAATAACAATTGGGGTGGTACCTTTAATCCGACAATGGAGTAGAATAGGTACGACCTGCTTGATGTAGGCGTAGATGCGAAAACCAACGGCCTGCTTAATCTCACTCAGATTGGGCAGGCCGTTTTTTTAGGGCAAATAGAAGCAAATCCTGACGCTTCTTCTCCGACATGAACAGGTGTTGGGGGTGGATATTTGCGGAGAATGTGCCGGATTCATAGCCTTTAAATAATTGGATTGAAAAAAGTGAAAAATCCGGATGCGTCTGAAAGGTTATACGTTTTTAATAGACAATTATCAAAAAAGGGGATGAAATTCTAATTTTCGTAGGGGTTTTGGGCGTATAACTGCCTGATAATAAATATTTGTCTTATTAATTTAAATAAAGAATGCAATCTATAACCTCTGTTAACTGTGCGG
>JBJECC010000114.1:0-11451 GCA_051870655.1 Parabacteroides sp.
TCGGAGACGTTTTGCATGAAATCTATTTGGAGATGCCGAAATTTCAATTACCTTTGTCGCAATGTGATACCATACATAAGAAGTTATTATACGTATTGACACATATGGATGTACTGAACCGGATGCCGCAGGAGCTGAACAACCAGATTTTCCAGAAGCTGAAACATATCGCGTCGATGTCGCGTATGTCTCCCGACGAGATGCTCGCCTACCAGATGAGCCTCATGAATGACTATGCCTATATGGATTCGCTCCATACGGAACGGGAAGAGGGGATCAAAATAGGTGAAGAGAGAGGACTCAAAGTGGGAAAAGCTGAAGGCATTAAGATCGGTGAGGAGAGAGGCCGTAAAGAGGGAAAAGCAGAAGGCAAAACCGAAATGGCAGCCGAGATGAAACGTCGTGGAATGGATTGGGTTACAATCGCTGAAATCTCCGGACTATCTCTTGAGGAGGTGAAGGCATTGTAACACTGTGTGAATACAAGGAACGGAAAAATCATGCACCATGTGAGTGCATTTTTGTGATATTTGCATGACTATGAGAATAATAAACAGATAATGTAGAATAACTAAAACTAAAACAACATGACAACAGATCCTAATGAAATCGAGTTAGCCGATGTAGCGAAAGAAATCGGTGCAAACGTGATTATCCGTGTGAATGATGAGACAATCAGACTGACGAATGAGCAGTTACAGTATTTCAAGAGCCAAGGATTACCAACCACTACCTCGGATTGTCTGATGGCGGGTCTGATACTCGCAGGCAAGTCGTATGAAGAAATACAGGCCATCATGACAAACACAGACGGACCGAATCAGAAAATTGGTGTGGCATTCGAAGCTGCTGACGGGAAATGTCTGAACGTCACTTCACCGGAACAGAATCCCTTGCTGGACCAACTGATGCAGGCGGCAGCCCAAGCTGCATCAAAATCTGAAGGAAACGGCGGCGATGCAGAAGGCGATACAGAGAAGAAGCCCCCATTTGTAGCTGTCTATAAAATCAAGTAGGTCAAAACTCTTGGTGGCTCCGAGTGCGGACAAATTCTGAAACCCCAAAGCAATGATCCGCTGCCCCTACCTAAAGGCAGGAGCAGCGGACTTTTACAATCCATAGGTTTGTCATACAAACTTTTCACAACAACCTCCGTATATCCATAGAAAGAAAATCATCCGCACGAATACCGCCATCTCCTACGATAAAAGCGGTTTGCGGATTGAATAGTTTACGGAACTTATCCAGCCCATCCGTCCGCTTCTCCGCATTGCTTTTCACCTCTATGGCCACCACCGAACCTCTCTTACGCAGGACAAAATCCACTTCATCATCCCGTTCACGCCAATAAAATACTTCAAAACGGTGGATAAAGGCCTGACTTACCAAATAAGCACCGATGCCCGACTCAACGATTCGTCCCCATGATTTACGATTCAGTATCGCCTGTTCAAAAGTCAACGGGTGATACACCATCTTCAACGCATTGTTATACACCTGCAACTTAGGGATGCTGGCACGCCTCCTGGCCCTATCTACGCTGAACTTTTGGAGTCCGCACAACAATCCGCTTTCATCCAACAGATTGATATACCCAGCCAAGGTCACTGTGTTTCCCGCATCTTGAAGCGAGCCTAACATCTTGTTCAACGAAAGCATTTCACCCGAATAAGCTGCCCCCAACTCAAAAGTCTGACGAAGTAGGGCGGGCTTGCTTATCGGTGTGTCCATCAGAATGTCCTTGTTGATGGTTGCCTCGATGATGGCCGATTGGATGTACTGGCTGAAACGGTCTTCATCGCCAATCAAAGTAGCCGCACCAGGATAGCCTCCATAAAACAGATACTGGTCGAGCGAGAAACCGAAGCACTCCTTCATTTCCTGATAGCTCCAATGGCTCATGCGTATTTCTTCGAACCGTCCGGCCAAGGATTCAGACAATCCTTTTTCCAATAACACGCGGCTACTTCCCAAAAGCAAGACCTTAATGTCACGGTCCTGAAATGTATCATCATCCCATTCTTTCTTCACCACCTCGCTCCAGTTGGCAATCTTCTGTATCTCATCAATAACAAGGATAACGCTACCCCATCTTTTGCTCTCCTTCAAGCTACGTACGGCAGCCCAGCAATCGGAAATCCATGCACTGTTCGTGGCCGGAACATTGTCAGCAGAAAAGAACTGGTAAGGCATATCCAAATCTTTCAGTACCTGTTTGACCACCGTTGATTTCCCGATCTGTCGGGCACCCATAACGACCTGAATAAACTTACGGGATTCTTTCATGCGCCCCGTAATCAGCTGATATTCTGCACGCTTATACATACTATTACAATTTACTCAATGAAACGAGAACTTTTACTCAGTGTAAAAGTAGAAAAATATTTGAGTAAATATCATCTGTTTTACAAGAAAAAAGGTGTATCAAGCCTTCACTTGATACACCTTCTTCTTTTTTTAATCAGATTCCTTACAGTTTATGGATCACCTTCATCATCTGTTCACCTAAGCCGATGGTATAGCCCTGAGAAACAAAGACTACACGATTAAAGGTATCGGCAATCAGGAAGATAGGCAATGTATTGGCATTCGCCAGTTTCATGGCTTGTGCCATTTCCTGCTGGATGGCATTGTCGATGTCGATACCATACGTGATGGTACTCGGCAGATCGCCAAACTCCTTCGGATCGAAGCTGTTGTACCCTTTCTCATCCGGGAAAAGCAGGACGATGCTACGGCCCCATGCCTCCAATTCATCCTTTACAGCAGCGATGTCACGCATAGCGTGGTTCGTCGGCTCCTGACGGGCACCCAGCAAGGCTACGATATAGTAACCGCGACCGGTGGTTGACAGCAGACTAACGACCTCTCCATTATCAGCCCGTTTGTATTTATCCTCCGAATTGAAATTGCCCAACACCTGGATCTCATCCAGATTCTCACGCATCTCCATCTTGATGGAAGTGGTCTTTCCTTCTTCTACCGGGAAGAAGGTCAGCTCAGCCAGTACACTGCCGTTTGCCATACGTGTTCCGGTTACCAGCACATAATTACCGGCATCCATGGTCAACGGCTTCTTCAACAGGCCGCTCCATGTATCACCGACCCCCATGTCCACGTCACCCGTCTCAAAGTTCAATGTCTGCAACTGCGCATTGTCCTTGATCTTGGCAATGGTGAAATGGCTATAATACTTCGGATCCTGCAATGACTTGATTGGCTGGTAAGAGGCTACCACCTGTCCCTGTTTGGTCACGACCGGTTCAGCCGCTTCAAAGTCCACATCAACCCAAGTGTTCTCCTTGGCATACTGCACTTTGCCGGCCACCGGTTCAATCCGTGCCGGAATACCCATGCTGCGGGCAGAAGCGACGAAGAAAATGTTACGGGAACCTGTATCTGCCACACGCGCTTTCCACACACCGGCCGGCATGATGGGAATCCGCTGTTCATTCAACGCATTGTTGATGCGGATATTCTTCTTGACCCATTCCACCCATACTTGCGGATTCTCACGGGCCTGCTTGACCAAAGCCGGATCGATCTGAGCTGCAAAGAAATTCTTGTACGGAGTCAGGAACTCATTGCGCACACGCGGATTCATGACATATTCCACATACAGATCGCCACCTACATTCGGTGTGTTGTTCAAATGGTCAGACAAAACCTTGGCAGGCGTGTCGCGCAAGTCCTTGGCTGAAACCACATCCAACAAAGCCATGGCATCCGCCCGCTTCTCAGCCGGAGCATCACGCAAGAACTTCTCAATCTCTGCATAGTTGCCACGGCTTGCGATCATGAACTTTTCCGTCTTTACCGGATCCAGGCCCAGCTCTTTCGCCAAGGCTGCCGCTTTCTCCGCTGTATAGAAGGTAGCCACATAGCGGTTACGCTTCGCATCCTCCTCAGCCATCCGGCGTACATTCTCCTCTTTCTGTTCGTCTGTCACCTCCGGAGCATTGCTGCCTTCCACCGGAGGAATGATGTCCATCCGGACAACCTCTGTAGTACCCGGCTCTTTGTCGAGTACAATCGTCACATTCTCGTCTTTGCCAAAAGAGACTTTACCAAATCCGAACTTACCGCCCTTGGTGGCCCACACCATCATATCACCTTTACCGGCAGAAAGGAAGGTCTGGCCCTTGGCATCGGACAGTTTGTTGGCTACCGTATAGAACTCTGCGTAATTATAAATCTTGAACTCGACGGTCGCACCCTCCACCGGCTGGCCGGCCGCATCGGTGACAGTGACCGTCGCTTTGGCAGACGGAGCATAGTTGTCGATCACATTGATCTCCGTGTAGCCGTCTGTCTCCTTCATGATCTCTTCCGGACCGGCATATTTGCCAAACACCTTGGTATGCATCAACATACCCCGATAAGCGGGACCATTGAACCAACCCAGATTCAGGACAGGTTCCGGCTCACAGGCTCCCAGGAAGAACCAACCGCCATCTACCCAGGCCTCTACCCAAGCATGGTTATCGTCGGTATGTGCCCAACGCGGTGTATATACCTGACGGGCGGGAATACCTACCGAACGCAAGGCTGCCACGGTAAAAGTCGATTCCTCACCGCAACGGCCATACGCTGTGCGGACCGAAGCCAACGGAGAACTGGTCCGTGCATCGGAGGGTGTATAAATCACCTTCTCATGACACCAGTGGTTGACCTCCAACACAGCCTCTTTCAACGAAAGCCCCTTCACACGATCCTTCAGCTCCTCATAGAAGATCCAACGGCTCTCGTCCAGATTCTCATTGTTGACACGCACCGGCAAGACAAAATGGCGGAACACCTCTTCAGGTATCATCTTTCCCCAAGGCATTTCAGCCTTTGCCTGGAAAGAGGAACGGATATTCTTCAGATAAAAGTCACCACTGTAGTCGGTGATATCACCGATCGGCATGAATGCATACAGGAATGTCATCGCTTCCCGCTCTTCCGGAGTCATCTCCTCATTAAACACTGCAAACAGGTCACCGTCAGGCAATGCCGCTTGCTTTGTCTGGAAACAGCTTTCCACCTCAGCACGATATGCCTCATCCGAGATGAAATGTGCCGGTTGGCTGCAACCGCCCGCTATCAATAAAGCGAACAGCCAAGCAAATAGATGTTTTTTGTTCATAAAAGTTAGTTGATAAATGGTTTAGTAAATTCATATTCAGAAACTCAGACAGAGCTCTTCGCCTGCCTGCAAATCGACGGTCAGTTTGCCATCGACCACCGGCAACGAAATGGCCTTGCGGTCCTTCGTCACTGCGAGATCAGCCGCTTGGTCAGGCAACAAAATGCAGAACTGTCCGGGGACTACCGCTTTCAAACGGATTTCCTGCATCTGACCCTCCATCCATTTGGCGGACACTTCACCGCCTCCACGCACTTTCAGCCCCTTGAAACTTCCGGTCTTCCAGGCAGACGGAATGGCCGGCAACAGCTCGATCAGGCCATCTTGGCTCTGGATCAGCATCTCTGCAATACCGGCACACCCTCCATAATTGCCATCAATCTGGAAAGGCGGATGGGCACAGAAAAGATTGGGGAACGTACCCCCGCTCACCACCTGATGGGTGTTAATGTCCACACACGGACGAAGCAGGTCGGCCAACAGACGGAACGCATGTTCGCCATCGTGCAATCGTGCCCAGAAATTGATCTTCCAAGCCATGGACCAGCCTGTACTCCGATCGCCACGGGCAATCAGGCTCTTCCGGGCCGCTTCCGCCAACCGGGGTGTATGGATATAGGAAATCTCATTGCCCGGATAGAGACCATAGAGGTGTGAGACATGCCGATGGTGCGGCTCTGCCTCCTTATATTCCTGCAACCACTCCATGATACGTCCATCCGAACCGATCGAGGTAGGCATCAAACGTTCCCGCTTCGCCTTCAACTCCTGGACAAAATCGGCATCCGTGCCCAAAATCCCGGCTGCCTCAATCGTATTGGTGAACAGCTCACGGACAATCTGGTTATCCATGGTGGAACCGGCGGCAATGCTGACCGGAATGCTGTCATGCAACAGATAGGCATTTTCCGGAGAGGTGGTCGGTGCGGTCACCAAATAATGGTTACGCGGATCCTCTACCAACATATCGACGAAGAAGAGGGCAGCGCCACGCATGACGGGATAGACCTCTTCCAGATAGGCTTTGTCTTTCGTATAAAGATAGTGCATATACAGATGTTCACACAACCAGGCAGCGGATGTATTGGTAGCGCCCCACGACGGATGTTCACCGGGAGCCGTGAACTGCCACGGATTACCCAAAATATGGGTCACCCAACCACGGGCGTTGTAGAACGCCTTGGCGGTCCGTTCTCCACTGGCCACCTGCTGTTTGGTCCATTCAATCATCGGAAGATGCAACTCAGAGAGGTTGGTCACCTCAGCAGGCCAATGGTTCATCTGGAAATTGATATTGAGATGATAGTCTCCATTCCAAGGGGTCTGAATCGTATTGCACCAAAGCCCCTGCAAATTGGGCGGCATACTGCCCACCCGCGTGGAAGAGATCAACAGATAACGTCCGAACTGAAAATAGAGTGTGGAGAGTTCCGGATCATCCGGATTCTCGGCAAAAGCCACCAACCGCTCGTCCATCGGCAACTGGCTCCGCTCATTCCGGCCCAGATCCAACTCAACCCGGCCATACAATTCACGATAGGCATTGACATGCTCTTTCCGCAACACCGAATACTCCTTGTTTTCGGAAGCGGCCAACAACGAAGCCGCCTGTTGCTGATATTGACCCGGATAGAGATACTCCGTCGCCATGCTGACCAATACCACCGCTTCGGAGGCATTCTCCACTTTCAACGAGCTGTTTTCCGCCGTCAACGAACCACCTTTCGGCAACAGGATCCGGACACGTGCCACATAGCCAATGCCCGGTGCATCGGTACCGCTCGGCAACTGTCCCTGCATCAACAGGTCTTTTCCTTCGATCAGGCACTCTGCATGTTCCGGACGGTTCATCGACAAAGCGAAGTGAATCGCCTTGTCTGCATCTGCTGTCAAATGGATCACACCCAGATCCCCCCCGAACGAAGTGAACACCTCCCGTGAATAGGTTACCGTTCCCCGTTTGAATGTAGTCGTGGCAATCGCCTGATCCAAATTCAACTCCCGACGATACGGACCCAGCTCCGCCTCATCGGAATACTGATAGTCAAGCACCAGATTTCCTAACATCTGATAACAGCCATACGGGGCATTGGCACCCGCTCCCAACGCACTGCCTTCTCCCTTGCAGACAAAGGTGTCATACATCAACTGCTGGGCCTGATCGCTCTTTCCCTCAAACAACAAACGGCGGATCGTAGCCAACGAACGGTAGGCATCCGGATTATCGGCATCCTGATAGCTGCCTGACCACATGGAAATTTCATTCAACACGACCGTCTCATGATCCACACCCCCGTCCGGCATCATGCCCAGACGGCCATTACCCAACGGGAAACTCTCCTCCCACAACTGGGCCGGCCGATCGAAATGATAGGCCAATGGAGCACGCTGTTCCTGCATACCGCATCCCACACACAACAGCAGCAGGGACACGAAAATGGAGATAGTTTTCATATTTGTATAGAATTTAGTTTGCATACGATTAAAAACTTTGCATATCACACAACCGTTTATAATAGCCATTCCGTGCCAACAGCTCTTCATGACGGCCCCGTTCCACGATCCGTCCCTCATGCAGGACACAAATCTCATCCGCATTACGGATGGTAGAAAGGCGATGGGCAATCACGATCGTAGTCCGCCCACGCATCAGTTTCTCCAACGCCTCCTGCACCAGTCGTTCCGATTCCGTATCGAGTGCAGAGGTGGCCTCATCCAGAATCAAAATGGGCGGGTTCTTCAAAATAGCCCGGGCGATACTGATCCGTTGCCGTTGTCCCCCGGAGAGTTTGCTGCCCCGATCTCCGATATTGGTCTGATAGCCCTGTTCGGTTGCACAAATAAAAGCATGGGCATTCGCCACACGGGCCGCCTCTTCCACCTGCTCCTGTGTAGCCTGTTCCACACCAAAAGCAATATTACGGAAGAATGTATCGTTGAATAAAATGGCCTCTTGATTCACATTTCCCATCAGTTCCCGGAGGTCATGCAATCTTGCCTCCCGTATATCCACACCGTCGATCGTGATCCGTCCCTGATCCACATCATAGAAACGGGGCAGCAGATCGACCAGCGTACTCTTACCGGAACCGGACTGTCCTACCAAAGCGACCGTTTTTCCTTTGGGGATGCGGAGATCTATATCTTTCAATACCCACTCCTGCTGGTATTTGAACCAGACATGGTCAAAATGGATCTCTTCACGAAGCGCAATCGGTCGGGGAGAAGCCGGATCATGTATGGTCGTCTCCGCTTGCAGGATCTTATCGATACGCTCCATAGACGCCAATCCCTTCTGAATGGCATACACCGACTTGCTCAGGTCCTTGGCGGGGTTGATGATGCTGTAGAAAATCACCAGATAATAGATAAAGGTAGGAGCATCAATGGTACTGTGGTTGCTCAGGATCAAGGTGCCACCGTACCACAGTACAATGGCAATCGTAGCCGTACCCAGAAACTCACTCATCGGATGCGCCATCTGCTGACGGCGATAGATGCGGTTGGTCATGCGACGGAACGTGTCGTTGGTCTGCTCAAACCGATCCTGGATTTTCCGTTCGGCATTGAACGCCTTGATGATGCGCAGGCCGCTCAAGGTCTCTTCCACCTGACTCATCAAAAGTCCCCATTGCTGTTGTCCCTCAAACGATTTGCGTTTCAGCTTTTTACCCACCTGTCCCATCACATAGCCGGCAATGGGCAAGAGAATCAACACGAAAACCGTCAGCTGCCAGCTGATTGCAATCATGCCTATCAGATAAATCAGAATCAGAATGGGATTCTTGAACAGCATATCCAACGAACTCATGATGGAGGTCTCTATCTCATTCACATCTCCTGAGACGCGGGCAATGATATCCCCTTTCCGCTCTTCCGAGAAAAAGCCCAAGGGCAGTTCTGTAATCTTCTTGTTGATCTGGTTCCGGATGTCACGTACCACACCGGTCCGGATCGGGATCATGGTGAAAAAGGCCATATACATGGCAGAGACCTTCAGGAAGGTAGAGACCACCAGGAAGAGCCCCAGCACAATCAAGGTAAAGGAACCGCCCTGCTTCTCGATCAGATCCGAGACAAACCAGAAGAAGTTGTTTTTCCAAATGGCCGGCAAGGTCTGTAGGGTCTCCCAGGAAAAGGGGGAAAAACTCCAGGGCTGATAGAGATAGACCTCCTTATCCATCTCGAAAAGAATGTTCAAAATAGGGATGATCAAGGCAAAAGAAAAAAGATTCAACAAAGCAGAGAGGATATTGAACAGGATGTTCAACACCATATAGGATTTGTAAGGTGGCACGAAGCGCCTCAATACTTGCAGGAAATCTTTCATATAACGTATTCAGTACAATCTATTTTTTGCAAAGGTAAGATAATATTCTTGTTAAATCGTTTCATTCCCCTGCTGAATCCACCTTGAAGTCAGAGTTTTTTCCAAGAATTACAGAGAATTTATCGTATATTTACCCCGCAAATAAAAAACGACATAACATGAAACAGGCATGGATAATGGGCGCCTTGCTGGCGCTGAGTTGTGCAATGCAGGCACAGCAAACCGAAAAATACCCGTTAGGCGATTATACAGAGTTGACCGACACAAAGCCTCATGATGATGCGGCCACGTGGAATCAGATGAAACAGGCCACACAGCTGAGCTGGGGCAGTATCGATGTGCGCTATCCGAAACTGAGCATTCCCCAGGTGAAACAGACCCAACGGTGGCAAGGGAAAGCCTGGCGTGGTGAACGTGTGAACGCGCAGGCGATCCTGTGGACCAAGACCCCCTTGACAGAGGCATCCATCACCCTTTCCGATCTGAAAAACGGTGCTGAAGTCATTCCGGCCTCTGCCCTCTCTTCCCATTTTGTCCGCTATGTGATGACGGACGAATTGAACAAGGATGGAAAAGGCGGTTGCGGAGTCCGTGAGAACAAGGCGGAATGGGACTCTTCCATTGTGGCAGATGTATTGGACATCGTGAAACTACGGGATGTCCAGGCCTGTTCGACCCAGCCAATCTGGCTGCAAGTCCGTGTACCGGCAGATGCCAAAGCCGGCAAATATAAAGGGACGCTGACCGTCAAGGGGCAGAACTTCGAGGCCATGAGTCTTGCCATCGAACTGGAAGTGGTGAACCGGACACTGACTGCTCCCAAAGAATGGCCTTTCCACCTGGATTTATGGCAGAATCCTTATGCAGTCGCCCGTTATTATCAAGTTCCGCTCTGGAGCCAAGCCCATTTTGATGCCATGAGGCCGATCATGAAGATGTTGGCCGATGCCGGACAAAAGGCCATCACCACCAGCATCATGCACAAACCGTGGGCAGGGCAGACCGAAGATCATTTTGACAGCATGGTGTTCCGCATGAAAAAGCTGGACGGCAGTTGGGAATATGACTATACCGTATTTGACAAATGGGTCGATTTCATGCTCAACGATGTCGGCATTGACGGTACGATCAGCTGCTACACCATGATTCCTTGGGCCCTGACTTTCGACTATTTTGACCAGGCTACCAATCGGATCCAATTTATCAATTGTAAACCGGGAGATGCGGATTATGCAGAGTATTGGGGCAACTTCCTGAAAGATTTCTCCCGTCATTTGCGCCAGAAAGGGTGGTTCGAACGGACGGCCATCTCCATGGATGAGCGTCCGATGGAGGCCATGCGGGAGGCAATCAAGGTCATCAAACAGGCCGATCCCGAATTCAAGATTACATTGGCCGGCAACCTGCATGCAGAGATCCAAGGCGATCTCTATTATCTGAGTATTCCCTACGGAAATAGATTCCCGGCTGAAATGAAAGCGGAACGCGACCGGAAAGGACAAATCAGTACGGTCTATACCTGTTGTTCCGAACCCTATCCCAATACCTTCACCTTCTCGGATCCGGCAGAGGCGACATGGACACCCATCCATGCAGTAGCCGGCGGATATGACGGATATTTGCGTTGGGCAGTCAACAGTTGGACAGCCGATCCGTTGCGGGATTCCCGGTTCCGTACCTGGGCCGCAGGAGATACCTACAGCATCTATCCGGGTCCCCGCAGTTCGATCCGGTTTGAACGTTTCGTCGAAGGATTGCAGGATTGTGAGAAGATCCGTTTGCTCCGCCAATCATTGAAGGGCAGCAGACTGGAGAAGCTGAACAAGGCCGTAGCCAAATTTACGCCCGAAGGGCTGTCTGACACACAACAATCCTATACGGATATGGTCCATGAATTGGAAAATCTCTTGAACAGTCTCTGATTTTATCAAGATCATTCAATCGAGTAGGAGGTAAACGTTAATCGTAGGCGTTTATCTCCTACTTTCACATT
>JBJECC010000115.1:0-11414 GCA_051870655.1 Parabacteroides sp.
GACAACCTTTTGTGGCTCACTCGTGAGTGGCAAGTGGTTGGCTGTACCTATCCCAGTTCCGCTTTCAACAAGGAACAAAAGGCGCAAGTGGTAAAGGCGGTTGTGCCGTAAGAAAGATAATCCGCACATCCATCGTCAAACCCTCGGTTTGATGCGGATATGCGGACTTTCTTTCAGCCATGCCGCCAGTGCCGATGACCTGCCCTTACCACGTAAGGGTGAATCATCAGCACGGTTTCACTTGCGCCAAGAAGAACAACAAAAAAAAGAAAACGGCAAGACCCCGTAAAAGTACCTCTCTCGCATAGCCATGAAAGGGTTGTCCGCTTGCCGATTGTCTAAACGAGAGTTTAGGCTTCAAAAGCGGACATTCCTTTCGGATATGCCATAGTAGGAAAGAGGTTGTCTGAACTCGTTTCAGCCAACGCCTTTCCTACAGAAAAACTCACTTTTACGGAAGAACAGTAACGAACAGGTCAAGAAATCACGCTCAAAACACAGAAAAATGAGCATTTTCTTGGGGAACCCGAATAAAAAGTGTACCTTTGCAAACAGAGTTGTGAGGCGAAGTAAATCACAGAATATCAGTGCACTTGCACTTTCGCTAAATCGTTACCATAAATCCGCAACTCCTCCATTCTATTCTGATATTCAATCAGATACAAGTTTTTTGATTATCCATGGCAAAGAAAGTTCAGGAAGCCGGCATACATAAGGACACAAGGGAGATATGGGACGTGATCTACAAAGGTCAGTTCGAGATGTGCAAACGTGACCGTCCCGTTATGGCCGTCAGGCTTCTGAACAAGGCAGAGGACATCCTCGAATATTTCTGTATGTCTTACAAGGTCAGCGATCCGAAGGACAAGAAGGATTACACCGAAAGGATGCTGGGTGCTTTCGATGTCTTGAAATCACTGATAAGGGAAGCAAAGGACGAGAATATGTTCAAGCTGGATTCCACGAAGAACCGGCTGACAGAACTCGTTGTCAGAATGGATGAAGGTATGGAGAAGTACCATCGTAAGTTAGTATTGAATGATTACAGATTGTCATAAACATACCGCTCGGCAAGACACGTGTCTATACGGCTCGTTCAGTCCGGAAAATAATAAAAGGAGCATATACCGTCATTTACGGTTACGTCAGCAAGTATGCTCAATGCGGTACATCGAACCGGTGGTCGTGCTGTCGTTACAACACCAACAACGCTTGGAACTACAACAGCAACGGGATTTGCAACAACAACAACTTCTACAATCGGTTTGCGGTGTCTGCCGTTGCCCGAATTTATTTACTATGGTATCTTATGGTAACGCTAAAGGATCTTGAAACGGTCTATCTCCTCGCCCGTGCGAACAAGCGCAACAGCGAGGATGCCGTCATCTTCGAGATAAACCAGGAGAAACGGATCCATCAGCTTTACATAAAGATAAACGAGCGTACTTACAGATGTGACGACAACTATACCTTCATCTCTCCCTATCCCCAGCCACGCGAGGTTTTCGGCTGCGAGTTCGAAAGCCGCATGATCCAGTGGTACGTGGTGTGGCGTATGCTTCCGTTCCTGGAGAAACAGCTCACTTCCCGCACATACAACAACCGCAAAGGCATGGGTACGCTGGCAGCCGTGGCACAGGTGCAGGAGGATATATTCGAGGTATCGCAGGGCTTTACCCGCGAGGTGTGGGCGATCCAGTGGGATCTGACCGGCTGTTTTCCTAATGCCGTCTGCGAGATCGCCTATCAGAAACTCCGCAGGCTTATCGAAGATTACTACACGGGCGAGGACAAGGAGGATCTGCTTTGGATGTCCCTTATCGCCATACACGCCAATCCTGCCGCACATTGCTACCGCAAGACCTCCATAGAGCAATGGCACGGGAATATCAAGCCAGAAAAGAGTCTCTTTACGAAAGATCCCGGTATTGGAGGTGCGATCGGTTTTCTGATTTGGCAGATCGTCATGAATCTATACTTCGACGAGGTGGATCATTGGGCGGTTGATGAGATGGGACTGTACTATACACGGTTTGTCGATGACACCTGTACGATCACGACCGACAAGGCCGCAGTCCTGTATCTGATGCCTCACTTCCGCGAAATGTATGCAGCGGTCGGCGCAAGTATGCACCCACGCAAGTTTTCATGCCAAAAGATCGACAAGGGTGTCAAGTTCCTCGGTACGTACCTTAAATGCGACCGTGCCTATGTGGCAAACCGGACGATCCGCAAGGCGCACAGCCGGATCCATGAACTGAACCAATTCCGGTGCAAGGTCGCGCACATCGAGGAGTTCATCGCCACGCTCAACTCCTATACCGGCCTTATGAAATACAAATGCGAGTATAACAACATCGTGAAACTTTGGGATCACGTCTCGGACGAATGGAAAAAGTACGTGGATATGAACTGGCAGCGAAGGACGGTCGAGGCAAAGGAGGGATTCAGGCACCGCGAACTGGTCGAACGCCGGTTCAGACTGATAACCTGAGGAGCGTAAGTCTTTATACATTATATTATATACGAAAAAACACATAATACTTGCCATATAAGACCTCAGGAAAATACAGGACAGCCTCCCGGAAACGTACCGAGGGGCTGTTTTTTGCACATTGCGTATTTGAGACGAATCATCCTGTTTTTGCGTATCAAATTTCCGGGTGTAGGATTTTATATCCGGATCGTCTGATCGGCAAATTGACGAAATCGCCTTAAAATAACTACCGCCTTCCGTAGAGCACCCAGTCAATGACCTTCCTGTTGGCCTCGTCTATCTTTCTTCGGTCGAAATCTATGTATATGTCCGTAACCGTATTGCCTCCGTGGCCGAGTGCGGCCGCGATGGTTTCCTTCGGTATGTCAAGCGAGGCGGCAATGGTGGCCCACGTGTGGCGCGCCCAGTAGGTGGTCAATCCGGGGAACAGGGGATGGAATTCCTTCTTGCCTCTCTTGCCTATGTTCGTCTCTCCGATGTGCTGCAGAGCATCGTTTATATGCTTGAGATAGTTCCGGTGGTCCTTATGCCGGTCTGCTATGTCGATAAGATGCCCTCCGGACCCCCTATACATATTAATAATGGAGAGTGCCTCCGGTTCAACCTTTATCGAATAGAAGCGTCGCGTCTTTGCACGGTTGTACTCGATCCGTCCGTCCTGCGTGATTCCTTCCAGTGCGTACAGGTCTGCCATATTTATGCCGATAAGATAGAAGATCAGCTTGAACATGTCAAGGTGCAGCCTTGCGTATTCCTCTACCGGATAATCGAAGAGCGTGCGCAGTTGCTCCACGCTGAGTGACCTCTTCGCTGTGGCTTCCGGTCGTATCCTGAACTTGCGGAACGGGTAGTTTGTCGTGAGCTCATTGTCGATGGCATCGTTAAAGACAGCCCGGATATTCCTCAGATGGATATTCCGTGCGTTCTTTGATTCCGTAGCCGACAGGAAAGCCTCGAAGCGCATAAGGAAATCCTTGTTTATATCATCCAGCGTTATGCTTTCCGCATCCTTCCTGAAGTCAATAAGCCTGCGGACGGTCTGATCGTACAGGATCTTCGTGCCCGGCTTCTTGTTGCCGGATTCGGCAAATGTGCGGATTCGCTTCAGTAGATACCGTTCCGAGTCCTGGTTGCCTTCACCTTCGAGAAACCGTTTCAGCCGGTTCTTTATTTCGGTCGCTCCAACGTGAGATGTCTCACCGCATTGTATCATTCGAAGGAGCTCCGTTTCGGCCTCCAGCTTGCGTCCCTGAATGTACATGTTAATGCTTTGCTTGCGCGGATGGTTCATGACCTTTGAGGCCGTCTTGTCCCACTGCTTC
Source organism: Parabacteroides sp. (assembly GCA_051870655.1). Lineage (GTDB taxonomy): Bacteria > Bacteroidota > Bacteroidia > Bacteroidales > Tannerellaceae > Parabacteroides. The sequence continues at coordinate 3,820 of JBJECC010000115.1, forward strand.
GCTGTAAGACTGACACCGAGCGGCAGGAGTGCCGTCCTGCTGTTCTTCGTGACGGCCAGTTTCAGCGGAGCTTCCTTTCCTGCCGGTACTCCGCGCGTGTCGTGATAGAATCGAATCGTAATACCCATAACATTGCAGACTATTTGCAGGTTATTTGCACCTTGTTTGTTCGTCAAATAACACAAATGTGCAGAAAACCTGTTTTTTTTATCGCAATATCTGTATATTTGCAGTCGGATTGAGGTCGTTAAACCGAAGTCTGAATTGATTATCAGCAGGTTGAGAACAGAGCGGCAAACGGGACTCGAACCCGCGACCCTTAGCTTGGGAAGCTAATGCTCTACCAACTGAGCTACTGCCGCATTCAAAACGCTGCAAAAGTATATAAATCTTTTGGATTAAACGAGGTTTTGTCTGGTGAAAAATTTCAGGAGAGATGAAAATAACATAATTTTACAGGCAAGATCAATAATAAGAGAAGAAATATGGAAAAGTTGACATTGATTAAAGTGGGTGGGAAAATCGTGGAAGAGGAGGCGACATTGCGTGCCTTGTTGCAGGATTTTTCTGCGATTGAAGGATATAAAGTGCTGGTTCATGGGGGTGGACGTTCGGCTACCCGCATTGCCGCTCAGTTGGGGATAGAAAGCCAGATGGTAAATGGACGGCGAATCACCGATGCGGATATGCTGAAAGTGGTCACCATGGTGTATGGCGGACTGGTCAACAAAAACATTGTGGCCGGTCTGCAAGCTCTGGGTGTGAATGCACTGGGTCTGACAGGTGCCGATATGAACCTGATGCGCTCAGACAAACGTCCGGTAGCTGAGGTGGATTATGGTTTTGTAGGAGATGTAAAAGAGGTGAATGCTGACCTGCTTGCCTCTCTGATCCACCAGGGGGTTGTGCCTGTACTGGCTCCGTTGACCCATGATAAACAGGGGCATCTGCTCAATACGAATGCGGATACCATTGCGGGAGAGGCAGCCAAGGCCTTGGCCCGTCATTTTGAGGTGACGTTGATGTTCTGTTTTGAAAAGAAGGGGGTATTGATGGATGAGCATGATGACGAGAGTGTCATTCCCGAAATAGACCGCAAGGCCTTCCGGCAGTATGTGGAGCAGGGTATTATCCAGGGGGGTATGATCCCGAAACTGGAGAATGCCTATCAAGCCATTGATGCCGGAGTCAAGGAGGTGATCATCACACAGGCTTCTGAAATTCACGGAGGGAAAGGAACCCGTGTTCATTGATAAAAGCCGGGGTAAAGAAAAACCGGTGTTTCGCACTTCAAAGGCGGAACACCGGTTGAATACTAAAATAGAAATCTTATTTTACGTAATCTGCATTGTTCAGGAAGTCGAAGCTCTTCTGTACATCCTCCTGCGGAGTTCCATCGTAGCGTTCTACTTCTACATACCAGTCTTTCATGCCGTTGGCATAAGCCTGATCGAAGATAGCCTTGAAGTCCATCTTGCCGCTGGCACCAATAGCCTTTTCGTCCTTGATGTGCAGGATCGGGAAACGATCCGGATATTTCTGCAGATATTCTACCGGATTGTGACCGCCACGCATTACCCAATATACGTCCATTTCGAACATAATGTGGTCGGGGCTTGAGTTCTCCAGCATCAGGTCATAAATGGTCTGACCTTCGATTTGCTTGAATTCATAATCATGGTTGTGATAGCCAAACTTGATACCGGCACCGGCTGCTGCCAGACCGATTTGATAGAAGTAGTCACCGAAATACTTCTTCAACAGATCCAGCGATGCCTTTTCGTTGATCGGAGAAACCGGCATCACCATATATTTCATACCTGCTTTCTTGTGTGCCTCGATTGCAGTGTTCCACCAAGACAAATCCTTGTTGAGGTCATCGCTCATGAAGTGAGAGAGGTGTGCACTGGTCAATTTCATGCCCAGGTCGTTGCACATCTTCTTCAGTTCGGCCGGATCTAATCCATAAATCTTGCCATCATCACTGTAACCGGCTGTTTCCAAGTTTACATAACCCATTTTAGCTACAGCTTCCAACACTTTCTGGATACCCAAATCGTTGATGTCGTCGCGCAAAGAGTAAAGCTGAAGGCCGATATTTTTCTTTACAGCCTCTGAAGCAGCCTCTGTAGAAGCACTTTTACCGCTGCAAGAAGATAATAACTGCGGGGCAACCAATCCACCTGCAAGCATCATACCTGCTTGTTTTAAGAAGTTACGTCTGTTTTGCATAGTTTCTGTTATATTATAAATTGAGAGTTGTGCAAAATTAAGACTATATTTTGACCTTTCTGCTATAAACCGACAAAAATTCGTCAAAATATTTCTACCTTTGAAAACTTGATTATTAAACAGAAGCAATGAAGATCAGAAATCAGTTAGCAAAAAGCCTCTTTAGTGCATTGGGTCTGACGCTTTTATGTGCAGGCTTGCAGGCCCAAAGCCTTGATCAGGCAAAGAAGTTGTACATAGAGGGTCAGTATGACGAGGCAAAACCGGCTTTCGAAAAATTGGTCAAACAGACACCGAGCAACGCCTCCTATAATTTATGGTATGGTGTCTGCTGCTATGAGACGGGCGATCTGCCTACGGCTGAGAAACATCTCTCTGTGGCTGTGAAACGGCGTGTCATCGATGCCTATCGTTACATGGGTGATCTCTATTATAAAACCTATCGGTTTGAACAGGCGGTGGAGATGTATGAGGACTACATCGATCTTCGGACCAAGAAGAAACAGCCGGTGGAAGATGTGGAGGCTAAGTTGGACTTGGCAGACAATGCACTCCGTCTGATGGAAAAGGTGGAGGATGTACAGATCATTGACAGTGTAGTGGTGGACAAGAATGAGCTGTATTCTGCCTATCTCTTGAGTGAGGAGTGCGGAACGTTGCAGATGTATCAGGATTTTTTCCAGACGCTGAAACCGCTCTTTTCCACAGTCTATCAGAACCAGAAGGGGGATATGATCTATTATGCGCATCCGGTGGACAGTGGCCGTTTCGATCTGTTCAGCCAGTCGCGTTTGGTTGACCGATGGGGGGATGAACGCCAGTTGGTTGTCAACAAGGAGGAGCAGACAGACAACAATTTCCCTTTTGTCCTTTCCGATGGTGTTACGCTCTATTTTGCTTCGAAAGGGAATGGCACATTGGGAGGGTATGATCTGTTCGTGACCCGTTATAATACCTCGACAGATTCCTATTTGACTCCGGAACAGTTGGGAATGCCTTTCAATTCTCCCTATAATGATTATATGCTGGTGATCGACGAAGTGAAGAACTTGGGTTGGTTCGTTTCGGATCGTTTCCAGCCGGAGGGCAAGGTCTGTGTCTATCTGTTTATTCCCAATCCGGACCATCGGCGTGTAGAAAGTGATGATTTGGATTTGAAGCGTATGCGTGCACAGATTTCCAATATCCGGGAGACCTGGAAACCGGGTGTGAGCTATGCGGAACAGATCGCATTGGCCCATCAGGCAATACCCTATGGCAAACAGGAAGTCAAACGGGATTTTACCTTTGTGGTGAACGATGAGACCACCTATTATACGTTGGAGGAGATCCGTTCGAAAGAGGCACGCAACTATTATGAGAAATTCTTGGCGGTCAAGAAGCAGATCCGGTCATTGAACAACAAGCTGGATGAGTTGCGTATGGTATGGAGCAAGGCCAGTGCATCAAAGCGTGAACAGATGAAGGCGGGTATTCTGGAGGCAGAAGCGCAGTTGCAGGAGTACCTCGGACAGCTCGATCCGCTGGAAAAACGGGCGCGTAACAGTGAGATTCTCTATTTGAAAAAGAAATCGTAGTTTGTATAAACATTTTAATGGATAATGAGTATGGATGAAATGACTTATTTACCCCTTGTATCGTTAGGGGCGGCAGTGCTTTTACTGTCCATCTTCTTTTATTATGTGCCATTCCTGTTGTGGATTTCGGCGAAAGTTTCAGGTGTCAATATTTCATTGATTCAGTTGTTTCTGATGCGTATCCGCAAGGTTCCGCCTTCCATCATTACCCGAGCTATGATCGAGGCGCACAAGGCTGGACTGAAATCATTGACTCGGGATGAGCTGGAGGCTCATTATTTGGCCGGTGGGCATGTAGAAAAGGTGGTCCATGCGTTGGTGTCCGCTTCAAAGGCCAATATAGATCTGCCTTTCCAGATGGCTACGGCTATTGACTTGGCCGGACGTGACGTGTTTGAAGCCGTACAGATGTCAGTGAATCCGAAAGTGATTGATACGCCTCCTGTCACAGCGGTGGCAAAGGATGGTATTCAGTTGATTGCCAAGGCGCGTGTCACGGTACGTGCCAACATCAAGCAGTTGGTGGGTGGTGCCGGTGAAGAGACGATTCTGGCTCGTGTCGGTGAGGGTATAGTCTCTTCCATCGGTTCTTCGGAAAATCATAAGAGTGTCTTGGAAAATCCGGACTCTATTTCAAAACTGGTATTGCGTAAGGGACTGGATGCTGGTACAGCATTCGAGATCCTTTCCATTGATATTGCTGATATCGATATAGGCAAGAATATCGGTGCCTATTTGCAGATGGATCAGGCACAAGCCGATAAGAATATTGCTCAGGCTAAAGCGGAAGAAAGACGTGCCATGGCAGTAGCTGTGGAGCAGGAGATGAAGGCCAAGGCACAAGAGGCTCGTGCCAAGGTGATCGAGGCTGAGGCAGAAGTTCCGCGGGCGATGGCTGAAGCGTTCCGTTCCGGTAATTTGGGAATCATGGACTATTATAAGATGAAAAATATTGAGGCCGATACGGCGATGCGTGAATCGATCTCCAAGCCGGTCACAACACCTTCCAAACCGTTGAAAGAATGAGAGTCATACCTGCTTCAGAATTGATTATCAATGCAGATGGAAGTGTGTTCCATCTACATTTGAAGCCGGAACAGCTGGCTGACCGTGTGGTGCTGGTGGGGGATCCGGATCGTGTCTCTGCTGTGGCAGATTATTTTGACTCGAAAGAGTGTGAGGTGCAGAACAGGGAGTTCCATTCCATTACGGGTACCTATCAAGGGAAACGTATTACGGTAGTGTCTCATGGTATCGGACCGGACAATATTGAGATTGTGCTGAATGAGCTGGATGCTTTGGCCAATATTGATTTTGCCACACGGACGGTGAAACCGGAGTTCCGCTCCTTGACGATGGTGCGCATAGGGACATCGGGAGGTTTGCAGCCTAATACACCCGTAGGTACATTTGTCGCTTCTGAGAAATCGATCGGCTTCAATGCCATGATCTATTTCTATGCCAACAGCCGTCAGATCCGTGATCTGGATTTGGAAGAGGCCTTGTTGGCACAGCTGGATTGGCAGATTGAGGGATTAAGACCCTATGTGGTGTCGTCTGATCCTTCGCTGTATCAGCAGATAGCCGGCAACGATATGGTGAGAGGCTTGACGATCGCCGCAGAGGGATTCTATGCTCCACAGGGACGGGTATTGCGCCTGCCGTTGGCTGATCCGGAACTGAACCACAAGATCGAAGCATTTGCCTATCGGGACTATAAAATTACTAACTTCGAGATGGAGAGCTCTGCAGTGGCTGCACTGGCAGCTTTGATGGGACACCGTTCGTTGACAGTCTGCTGTATTATAGCAGACCGGCTTAACCGGCAGATGAACACCGGTTACCGATCCACACTGCCGGATCTGATCGAACGGGTGTTGGATCGGATCTAAGCAAGGGACTCGTCTGAAAAGCTAAGCGGCAAGAGAGATTGTGCGGACGGGATTTCCAACACCCGTTCGCGGCCGCACAGCAGAATGCGGATCGGATGGCCATTACGCATTTCACTTTCCAACAAGACTTGCCTACAGGCTCCGCAGGGAGAGATGGAGGGACGGATTTCTCCTTCTGCCTCTGCAATCAAGGCCATCGTAAGGATGGTCTGCTCCGGATAACGCGAACCGGCATAGAAGAGAGCCGTGCGTTCCGCACAGAGTCCGGAAGGATAGGCTGCATTCTCCTGATTGCCTCCACATACGATTTCTCCATTGTCCAACAATAAGGCAGCACCGACATGAAACCGAGAATAGGGTGCGTAGGAATGCCGTGCGGCCTCCAATGCAGCCTCCATCAGGTTTTTATCTGCGGATGTCAATTCATTTGCCGCCATTTCCATGCATGTAAAAGTCTGTTTAATCTCTTTCATATCCTATAAATTGTCTGCTAAATATACGATTTTCTCATGGGGTGTCATTATCTTTGCTTAAAAATTTATTTCTAAGCATGAAATCATTGTTGCGATTCTCTTTTTGGCTACTGTGTTTTACTCTTGTGACGGTTCCTGCTGGGGCAGAGAGCCATCGGAAACTTACTTCCTATCAAAAATACATTCAGCAATATAGCTTGTTGGCTGTCAAACAACAGCAACAGTATAAGATACCGGCCAGTATTACGTTGGCACAGGGCTTGTTGGAATCCGGAGCGGGAATGAGTGATTTGGCGCGTCGCTCGAATAACCATTTCGGCATCAAGTGTCATGACTGGAAAGGGGCATCTGTCAGTCATGACGATGATGAGCGAGGGGAGTGTTTCCGTAAATATGACAAGGTGGAAGACTCATACATTGACCATTCCAAGTTTCTGACGGAACGTCCTCGCTATGCTCCGTTGTTCAAACTCAATATCAAAGACTATAAGGGTTGGGCGAAAGGATTGCAGAAATGTGGTTATGCCACGGATCGGGCCTATGCCAACAAGTTGATCAAGGTGATCGAGGATTATTCTCTGTATCGCTTCGACTCGGCCAAATTGAAGAAAACCAAAAAGACGCAGCCGGTGAAGCCCGAGAAACAGCCTCTTCTGGTCAGCGTCTCCTATCAGGTCTATCGTACGAATGGCTTGATATATGTGTATGCCAAAGAGAACGATAGTTTCGAACAGATTGCCGCTTCGTTAGGTTTTAAGGTGAGCCAGTTGAAAAAGTACAACGAAGTGCCCGAAGATTTTCCGCTACAGGCCGGTGATATCGTGTACTTGCAGAAAAAGAAAAGCAAGGCTGACAAACCGAAGTACGATCATGTGGTGGGTATCGGCGAGTCGCTGCATAGCATTTCCCAAAAATATGGCATCCAAATCAAGAGCCTGTACAAGCTGAACCACTTGTCGAAAGACTATGTGCCAGAAGAGGGGGACGTGTTGCTTCTACGCTGATGCTTTGACCGTCAATCAGGTTGATTGGCGGTCAATTGACGGAATGCCACAATGTACATGGCATATATCAGCGGAATAGCAACAAATACACCGATGATCAGCAGCAGAAAACCGACCAGCGTAATGCCTATTTGTGTCAATGCCAACAGCAATAACGGCATAGTCTGATTCTTGGTAAGTTGCCAACTTTGTTTGAGTGCCTCTATTGCATTCATATCCTGTTCCAGAATGTACATACTATAAAATTGGAAACGGATAGCTACATAGATTCCCGGTAATACAAAGAGACAAAGTCCGAAGCAAAAGATGACAGCGAATAGGAGTGAACCCGAAAAAAAGTGCAGCACTTTGCGTAGGGGCTGTTTGTAGGCCGACATTTGCGGTTCAATGTCGGCCAAGGCTTGCACGATATTAGAT
>JBJECC010000116.1:0-2069 GCA_051870655.1 Parabacteroides sp.
ATATACACATTTTTAATAGTTACTAAATGTGTCTACCTATATCAGTACAAGACACCGTTTATGGGGGACTGCGGAACGGTGATAGCTGATGGCATGGAGACGAATGTCTTTGAGCGGTATCGGGTAAGGCTCTGTCCACGTGAAGGGAAGTATGGGGTGCAGATACCTCTTGGTGAATGGCATTCGGTGGAGGTATATGAGCCAAGCACGATATTTGAGGCGAAGGATGGGGCTTTTAAAGCTTAGAGAACTGAGCTTAGAGTTAAGAGAGCTTGACTTATTCGTTATACCAAACAAAAATGGTGCTATGGGGCGAAGTCTTTGGTATGATTAACAAAGAGCGGTGCTATAAGCCTTTTTGAATGATGTCCTCAGGACGACGGCTGAGGATGGTTCGCAACGCGCTTTGAAATCACTTACACAAATCTTTGTCTGAATATGAAAAGGAGCTATTGGTGTTTCTGGAACCAGCAGAACACCAATGGCTCTTTTAGTTCTCCACTGGGATGAGACGAGGTGAGTTTGGTCTCAAACGTATATTGTCCCTCGTAGTGTCGGGCAATCTGTCCCAGATCGGATTGGGCACACAGAAAATAACCCTCTTCCGGTGCCTCCTTTTCGAAGTTGTAGAAAGAGTTGCCCAAATAGAAATTCATGCCATACAGATTCCGATAGAGCTTCAGGTTGTTCATGACATAGATCTTCTGGTTGTCGAGCGGGAAGGTTTGCTCGATCTCTTCTGCAAAAGCCCGGTCGGAACTTCCATTGCGGATCGCCCGCATCGCTATCCCATCGACCAGCAGGTGTGTGCTGAAGGCGAGGAAGAAGGTGGCATACAGAATCTTGAGGTGGATTTTCTTGAAGAGCTGGTAGAAGAGGGTGAGCAGAGCCACCAGCGTAATCAGCAGGATGCCGACCGTCACCCCGTCGGGAGAGGTCAATTGGGCCGTGACCAGTTGACATTCGGCCAATACCGAAGCCTCTTGGGTATATTGGGACAGGATTTGGGTCGGATGAATCCAGCCGGCCCATGTCATGGTACAGGCAATCCAGACGACTGTGATCGTGGCCGACAGGAAGGCACCGAAAAAGCGTGTCACTTGTGGACGATACTCAGTCACGTAGAGCATATAACGGGCTATGAAGAGTGACAGGAACGGATAGGCCGGCATCAGATAGACACTCCGCTTGCTGGAGGGGACCGAGTAGAACAGGAAGACACAGAGGCTGGCCACCAAACAGAACAACTGTATTTTGTCAAGTCCCTGTACCGATTTCATTCCTTGGCGGAACAGGGTCCGGACTCCCTCTACGGCCTGTCGTTTCCACCGCTTGGGCAGGGAGAAGAGGAGGAACAGGGTCCAAGGCATAAAGCCCGATATCAATGTCAGTATATTATATAGAAATCCCTTTTCATGTCCCAACTCATATTGGACATCCGGCAGATTGAAATGGAAGAAGCGGCCGAAATTCTCTACCATCACTACTTTCAGAAAATCAGAACCTCCCTGTTGCCAAGCGGCAATATACCAAAGAGAGGGTAAAAACAGGGACGAAACAGCTGCATAGAACAGTGCCTTGACGATTGTCCGCATCTTGTATGTGCGGAGCATCAGCAAATAGGAGCCAAAGACAAACAGAGGCAACACGATGCCAACCGGTCCCTTTGTCAGGACCGCACATCCCAAAAGCAAAGGAATGCCGATGGGCAATCCTTTGAGTTCCAGCTCGTCTTCCCACTGATACAGTTGGAATAGTCCCAAGACGATCCAGGTCGTCAGCAGCATATCGACCCGAGTTGTCATGCCAGCCCGGTGGATTTCAATGCTGGTGATCAGAAGCAGCGCTGCAATGAAGGCCTCTTGAAACCGGATGATACGCCTGCCGAAGAAGATCAGCACGCTGCTGACCAGTACGATGAACGCCAAGGCAGAGGGCAGGCGGGAAGAAAACTCAGTCACTTCGCCTTGCGGGTAGGAGAGAAGCGCCATGAGCCAATGCGCCATGGGAGGTTTATAGGCAAATTCATCGGCATACACTTGGGGCAAGACCCAGTTCCCCTCTTCCAG
>JBJECC010000117.1:0-11326 GCA_051870655.1 Parabacteroides sp.
GTCATGGACGAGAACTCAAAGAACACTGTATGGTGGACATCTGACGAATATAAGAACGACAACAAGCCGATGTCAGAAGAGGTTTGGGCTGCCGTTAAAGAGATCGCTGTTAAGGAGCTTTGCAACAAGAACCTGTATGTAGTGGATGGTTTCTGCGGTGCCAATAAGGACACTCGCATGGCTGTTCGTTTCATCGTTGAGGTTGCTTGGCAGGCTCACTTCGTAACGAATATGTTCATCCGCCCGACAGCTGAGGAGTTGGCAGCATTCGAGCCTGATTTCGTTGTTTACAACGCTTCTAAGGCTGTTGTAGCTAACTACAAGGAGTTAGGTTTGAACTCTGAGACTTGTGTGGCATTCAACACGACTTCTCGCGAGCAGGTTATCATCAACACTTGGTATGGTGGTGAGATGAAGAAGGGTATGTTCTCTATGATGAACTACTACTTGCCGTTGAAGGGCATCGCTTCTATGCACTGCTCTGCTAACTGCGATATGAACGGTGAAAACACAGCTATCTTCTTCGGTTTGTCTGGTACAGGTAAGACTACTTTGTCAACAGATCCGAAGCGTCGCTTGATCGGTGATGACGAGCACGGATGGGATGACAATGGCGTGTTCAACTTCGAGGGCGGTTGCTACGCAAAGGTTATCAACCTGTCTAAGGAGAACGAGCCGGACATCTACAACGCTATCAAGCGCAACGCATTGTTAGAGAACGTAACTGTAGCTGCTGATGGTAAGATCGACTTCAACGATAAGAGTGTAACAGAGAATACACGTGTATCTTATCCGATCGACCACATCAACAACATCCAGCCGGGTTCTTCTGCACCTGCAGCAAAGAACGTGATCTTCTTGTCAGCTGACGCATTCGGTGTATTGCCTCCGGTATCTATCTTGACTCCGGAACAGACTCAGTACTACTTCCTGTCTGGTTTCACAGCTAAGTTGGCCGGTACAGAGCGTGGTATCACAGAGCCGACTCCGACATTCTCTGCTTGCTTCGGTCAGGCATTCTTGGAGTTGCACCCGACGAAGTACGCTGAGGAGTTGGTTAAGAAGATGCAGAAGAGCGGTGCTAAGGCTTACTTGGTGAACACAGGTTGGAACGGTACTGGCAAGCGTATCTCTATCCCCGATACTCGTGGTATCATCGACGCTATCCTCGACGGTTCTATCTTGAAGGCTGAGACGAAGAAGATCCCGATGTTCGACTTCGAGGTTCCGACTTCATTGCCTAACGTGAACCCGGATATCCTTGATCCGCGCGACACTTATGCTGATGCAAGTGTTTGGGAAGAGAAGGCTAAGGATTTGGCAAGCCGCTTCATCAAGAACTTCGCTAAGTACACAGGCAACGAAGCCGGCAAGGCTTTGGTAGCTGCTGGTCCGAAGTTGTAATTCAGAATCAATTTCGATAATAAAAAGGCATAGGGCATACGTTCTATGCCTTTTTTCATGAAATAGAAACCATAAACTTTGAACATTGTCAATTTTTACTTATTTTTGCCCTCGGAAATAAGAATTTATGAAATATCTATGGTTTATCGGATGGATTCTGTGCCTTACGGCTTGTGGCAGAGGCACTAACTACCAGGTAGAGGGTAAACTCTCGAACTTGGAAGACCAGACTATCTATGCAGTGTTCGAACAGGACAACCGGAAAGTTGTGGACACCATCGAATGTGACAAGCCCGGACACTTCAAACTGGAACGGATAAACGATGCCGATTACCATTGTGTCACACTCTTCTTTGAAGGAAAATCACGTTGGGTCACTGCCTATTTGGAGCCGGGTCAGAAAGTCACCATATCGGGCGATGCCCAATATCCGCTCTTATTACAGATCAAAGGAGGTACGATCAACGATCAACTGACCGAAGCACGAAAAGAGATCAAAACGCTGTTGAAAGAGGTGACGGATCTCTCGGATCAGTTAAACAGCCGGAAAGGTGGAGCCAATACCATGGAGGCTGAAGCGGAACTGACCTCCCGCATAGCCAATATCAATTTACAGTTAAGCGAGTTTGCCTTGAATTACGTCAAGGAGCATCCGGACCGGAAAGCCTCTGTCGTCTTGATGCAACTCTTTTTCCTGGATCCGGATGACACACGGAAACTGGATGAATTATTGGTCTTGCTGACTCCGGAGGTCAAAGATTTTTATTTGACCAAAGAGTTGGAGCAATACAGCATACGCGCCAAACGGACTGCCTTGGGCGCAGAAGCTCCAGGTTTTACAGTCCGGAATATCTATGGTAAGACTGTCAAGTTGGAATCCTACGCCCATAAATACCTGCTGTTGGCCTTTACAGCTCCCTGGTGTGATATGTGCCAGACAGAAGATTTGTTGCTGGATCAGATAGCGACACAATATCCGACCGACAAGGTGGAAATCTTATTGATCAGTCTGGACGATAAACCAAAGGAGTTGCGCCAGATGCTGAGCCAGGACAGCATTGCCTGGAATGTCGTAACCGACTCGGCTGGACAGGCCACGCAACTGATTGATCTGTATAATGTCAATGCATTACCCCGTTGCTTCCTGATCGACGAAGAGGGTATATTAGTTTTAAAAACAGATAATGGAATTGAACTGAAACAAACATTGGAAACATTGATCGATTAAATCATTCATTTTACATAACAGCCAAGCCTTATGTTAGTCAAATCTTTTGCAGCTGCCGTACAAGGTATTTCAGCTACTATCATTACCATTGAGGTAAATTGCACCAAAGGAATCCAATTCTTTTTAGTAGGACTGCCCGATGTGGCTGTCCGGGAGAGTCATGAACGCATTATCTCCGCTATGGAGGTGAACGGGTATCGATTCCCCCACAACCGCATTGTCATCAACATGGCGCCTGCAGATATCCGTAAAGAGGGCTCTGCGTACGACCTGCCGTTGGCCATCGGTATCATGGCAGCCGCAGGACAGTTGGATGCTTCCAAACTGGAACACTTCCTTTTGATGGGGGAACTCTCGTTAGATGGCAGTCTGCTTCCCATCAAAGGTGTCCTACCCATCGCCATCAAGGCACGGGAAGCCGGATTCAAAGGATTCATTCTCCCCAAACAGAATGCTCGGGAAGCTGCCGTCGTCAATAAGTTGGAAGTGTATGGTGTGAACAACGTGCGGGAGGTGATCGAATTTATGGACGGCAAACGGGATCTGGAGCCGACTGTCGTGGACACTCGCAAGGAGTTTTACGCCAAGCAAGAACAATTTGATTGTGACTTTGCCGATGTAAAGGGGCAAGAGCATGTGAAACGGGCCTTGGAGGTAGCCGCATCCGGTGGGCATAATCTGCTGATGGTGGGAAGTCCGGGAAGTGGTAAATCCATGCTGGCCAAACGTCTCCCAAGCATCCTGCCGCCATTTACCCTGCAAGAGTCATTGGAGACAACCAAAATCCATTCTGTCGCCGGCAAGCTGGACGGTAACAGCTCACTGATGGCTCAACGTCCTTTCCGATCGCCCCATCACACCATATCCAATGTCGCGATGGTCGGTGGAGGCTCCTTCCCCCAACCAGGGGAGATCAGTCTGGCCCATAATGGGGTGTTATACCTCGACGAGCTTCCGGAGTTCAACAGATCTGTCCTGGAGGTCATGCGACAGCCGTTGGAGGATCGGAAGATCAACATCTCTCGTGCCCGCTTTTCTGTCGAGTATCCGGCCGGATTCATGCTGGTAGCCTCGATGAATCCCTGTCCTTGCGGCTACTACAACCATCCGGATCGTGCCTGCCTCTGCTCTCCCGGGGCAGTACAGAAGTATATGAACCGTATTTCGGGGCCCTTATTGGACCGGATCGATATACAAGTGGAAATCACACCGGTCCCCTTTGAGAAGTTAGCAGACCGTACACCTGGTGAAAGCAGTGCGGTCATTCGTGAACGGGTGATCCGTGCCCGACAGATACAAGCCGATCGTTTTGCCCGGCTTCCCGGCATCTATTGCAATGCACAGATGGCGACACGACAGCTCCAGCAATTTGCACAACCCAATGAGGCAGGACTGAAGTTACTGAAAAATGCGATGCTCCGTCTGAACCTCTCGGCCCGTGCATACGACCGGATCCTCAAAGTGGCCCGCACCATTGCCGATCTGGAGGGATCCGAACAGATTCTCTCGCCCCACTTGGCCGAAGCCATCAGCTATCGCAACCTGGACCGGGAGAATTGGGCGGAAAGAAATGGATAATCAGGAAAGGATCATGTCACTATCTATCACTTTTAGCGTAGGAGTCCTTAAAAAACGCTATATTTGCCTATGAGATCTGCATAAACAAGAAGACTTATGGCAACAAAATATGGTAAAACATGGTGGGGAGAACAATGGCTAGGAGCCTTGAAGAACATCGATTACGGCAACCGGTTACCTCGCGGTGCCTCGTACGCAAAAAACGGGATGGTCAAGGAGATCAGTTTCGAAAACAACATGATCTATGCAAAAGTCGCCGGAAGTCTCCCCAAACCCTACTCGGAAAAGATTTCTTTGCCTAAATTCAACAAGGAACAGATTGACAAACTGATCCGCATCATCAGTGACCAGCCCAGTATCCTCAGCAAACTGCTGAACCGGCAGTTGGATGAACAGATGGCACAACTGGCTCAAAAGGCAGGTATGCAACTGTTTCCCCGGAGCTGGTCTGACTTGAAAATGAAATGTTCCTGTCCGGACTGGGCCATTCCATGCAAACATCTGGCTGCCGTCATCTATAAGATAAGCATGGAAATTGACAACAACCCCTTCCTGATATTCACCCTGCACGGTGTCGATCTGATCCGTGAACTGGAAAAGAGGGGGATTGCCACGGCCTGCAAAGAGGTCATGGCAGTAGAAGAGCTCTCTGCTATCCTGGGGGAACAGCCTTTCTCCTTGAATACCTCCATGCTTACTCATGTGATCGACCATACCTCCTTGCCGGACCTGCTCATGCCACTTTCCGATCTGTTGCCTGAATCGCCCGCCTTCTGCCATTCGGGTGATTTCCGGAAAGTATATCAAAAAGAACTGTTGTACATTGCCAAGAGGGCACACAAGGTATGGCAGGAAAAAGAACGCCTCGTGGAAACGGAGGTTCCACCGCTCGACAAACGGAAAGAGTGTACGGCAGAGGAGATTACCGACCTGCATTTGTTACAGCAGATATTGGAGATCGATCCGGAACAGCTGCCTGACTATCAGCCCTCGGTGGTCGCTTTCCGTCAGTTGGCCATCACGTGCCTGCAACTGCTCATCCACGGATGCATCGTGCCTCAGATCTACAAGAGCCTTCCCGCAAGCCAACCGGATGCCCGATCGAAGAAAAAAGCCACAGAACTCTATTCCATTCTCTGGCAACCGGCCATGCTCGATCCGCACACGGCCCACATCGTGCAGCAGCTTGGACAAGCCTACGGCCTTGTCTGTACGTTGCTTACCCATTTGGTCAATACGCTGTCACATCTGGAAGTAAAGGATCAGTTCAAGATGCTTTTCTTCAACGGTGGCAGATTCGCTTTCTCCCGAATAGGGGAAAGTAGCGTTCCGGGCGGAATCCGTTCCTGGCTCGACCGCTATTTTCTCAAAAACCAACACGACACGACCTTTTGTATCCATGAGACCCAGGAGGGTTTCTCAGTCAGCGTACGGATCGACAATGTACCCCTGCAGGAGATCATGACCCAACCCGCCTTTGCGGAAAAACGGATGGACATGCTCCGCCAGCTCACGATTCTCTGTGACATCGTGACGGGTTTGGATACCTATATCAACAAAAACGGGAAGAGTCCGATGCAATTCAACCTCCTCTCTTTCACCCCTTTTCTGATGCAGGTCATTCCGGCCATGCGGCTGCTCGGGGTCAAAGTGGTCTTGCCCAAAGCCCTGCACAAACTGATCAAACCGCAAGCCACGGTACGTCTGAAGAGTAAAGGGAGCACATCCCAATCATTCCTCCACATGGGCGACCTGCTCACGTTCGACTGGCAGGTGGCTCTCGGAGACGAGGTGATCAGTCCGGATGAATTCCTGCGGCTCTGGAAGAATGCCAAGGGGCTGATGCGCTTCAAGGAGCAGTATATTTATGTGGATGAGGCGGCGATGAAAAAGCTGGAAAAGGCGTTGAGAACACCACCCCGGATGAAGAGCGGAGAATTGCTGCAGACGGCACTAAGCGGTGACTATGAAGGAGCGAGAATCGTCCTGACGGAGGAGGTCATGGAGCTGATCCGGCAACTCACCCGAGAAGGTGACGTGCCGCTTCCAACAGGGCTGAAGGCGCAGCTACGCCCCTATCAGGTCCGGGGATATACATGGATGTATCACAACAGCCAGATCGGGTTCGGCAGTATCATTGCCGACGACATGGGTCTGGGCAAGACGCTGCAGGTGATCACCCTGCTGCTCAAATTCAAGGAAGAGGGACTGTTGGACAAGCAGAAAGTGCTGGTCATCGTCCCCACCGGACTACTCCACAACTGGCAGGAGGAGGTGCGCCGGTTTGCCCCCACACTTTCCACAGCCCTCTATCACGGTCCGGCCCGTAATTTGAAGAATCCGGCCATCCAGCGGGCCGACCTGCTGCTCACCACCTATGGCATCGCCCGTTCAGATGCGGACAAACTGAAAAAGCTGAAGCTGCAGACACTTGTGATCGATGAAGCGCAGAACATCAAGAACAGTGACACGGCACAAAGCAAGGCGATCCGCTCGCTTTCCGCACGGAACTACATTGCCATGAGTGGCACACCGGTAGAGAACCGGTTGTCAGAATTCTGGAGCATCATCGACTTCACCAACAAAGGGTATTTGGGGTCCTTGAAAGAGTTCTCGGAGCGCTATGCCAGACCGATCCAACGGGAAGGTGACCAGCAAGCAACCGCACGCTTCCGGAGAATCACGGCTCCCTTCCTGATGCGACGGCTCAAGACAGACAAGCAGATCATCAGCGATCTGCCGGATAAGATAGAACGGAACGAATGGGCCCAGCTCTCCATGGAGCAGACGGCCCTCTACCAGGAGACCGTCCGGCGATGCATGGAACTCATTGAGGGCATAGACGAGAAAGACTCGGAGTCGCTCTTCAAACGGCAAGGACTGATCCTCCAGATGATCCTGGCACTCAAACAGATCTGTAACCACCCGACCCAATACCTGAAAGACGGCCGGATAGATGCCTCCCTCTCTGGGAAAACGGAGATGCTGCTTGATCTGCTCCGGAGCATCGTCAGTGCAGATGAGAAGGTGTTGGTGTTCACCCAATTCCGCGAGATGGGAGAACTGCTGCAACAGTTTGTCCGGACAGAGCTCAACGAAGAGCCCATGTTCTATCATGGGGGCTGTTCACTGGAGCAACGGCAGAAGATGGTCGAGCGGTTCCAGCAAAACCGTTCAGACCGGATCTTCATCCTCTCCCTCAAGGCGGCAGGAACCGGTTTGAACCTGACAGCCGCCACGCATGTCATCCACTACGATCTGTGGTGGAACCCGGCGGTCGAAGCGCAGGCAACGGACCGCGCCTACCGTATCGGACAGCACAGCAATGTGCAGGTCCATCGTTTCATCACCAAAAGTACCTTCGAGGAACGGATCGATGCCATGATTCAGTCGAAACGGCATCTGGCCGACATCACCGTCGCGACAGGCGAGAACTGGATCGGGCAACTCTCCAACAAAGAGCTGCATGAGATCTTCGATTACTAAATGTGGCATTGAGAAATGAATAAAAGTCCCGGCAAGTACAAGACCTGTCGGGACTTCCTTTAGTTTGTTGTGTTCGCACTTCACAGTGTTACTGACAATGTATTTTTAACTCTAGTATTAATATTATTCTCTTGTTCCTCCTCACGGATTACTTAGACCTATGTCTGCGAGAAATCATTGATTATGAACAGGGCAGGCGAACCTGCCCTATTTATATGATTATCTATAAAAGATTGCGACTTATTTAACCACTACCTTCGTAGCCTCACCGTCAACTGTAACGATTGCTACACCGGCCGGAGCAGCGATGGTTACGTTGTCAGAAGCAGCTACCTGGTTAGCGATTGTCTGACCAAGGATGTTTGCAACAGTTACGACTTTTCCGGTAGCTCCCTTCACGATGATGGCACCGTTTACAGCTACGACTGATACCTCAGCTGCCTCTACAGCTTCGTTAGCGGTCGGGCCTTCTACTGTTTCGATAAGAACAGAAGCGGCATTCTCCTTGTCTGTTGTGACTACAACTACACCGTTAGCCACAGCTACATACTTGTCACCAGACTGCATGATGTAACCATCTTCTGCATCGTCAGATACCTGAGCGAAGCTGAACTGATAAGAAGTAGAAGTCTTCACTGTGTCCTCCTTAGCCAAGTCAGCCAAGTTGGCTACATAAACTGTATCATCATCGATCTTGTTCAACGGACGGAACAGTACGCGAGTATCCAAACCTGACAGATACGGAGCGTTCTTCTCAGCTGTCAAAGAGTCGGTAGCTTCCCACATGATCAACTTAGCATCGGCAACTTCCTTTGTAATGAAGTAAGTGTAAGTTTCTGCACCTTCATATTGAGCTGTATCCAATGTGAATACGAAGTCATCAGCAGTATAGGCAGAACGCAAGTCACCTTCACGTACTGACATGGCCTGATTGTCGTTGTTGATAGCCAAGAAGCCGTTGGCAACCTGGATCTTAGCAGTCTCACCTGTAGTCTTGTAAGAAGCAGGAGCCTCAGTAACGGTTACAGCGAACAAGTCATTCAGAACATCCAAAGCAACCGGGATGATTGTCTTGGTCTGTACATTGATACCCACCTTAGCATTGTCATCTTTCGTCACATCATACAATACGTAAGTAGATTCAGAACCAGTAGCCAACAGACGGAAGTAAACCGCAGGATGGACACGCTCAGCTTCTTTGTAAGTTGTGAAAACATATTTGTCATTTACTTTTGCAACAACCAAGCTATCCTCTGTCATAATTGCATAAGGAACGTAGGCCAGTTTCTTGTCGTAACCCAGATCCTTCACTTCAGAACCTGCAATCAACTTGAATGTAGTTTCACCAGCAGCCAAAGAAACGGTAGAGTCAGCCAACATAGCGAATGTTTCACCGGCCAATGCAGCAGAAGCAGATGCCACTGTGAATGTGTTGTTCGTCAACTCAGCAGCAGTGAAATAAGCTGAACCCATGTGCTTGTCAACTTCAGCCAACTTGGTCGGAGCTGCTTCCAAGGCAAATGTATCAGCGCCCAAAACATAGTCATCACCAGCCTTATTTACTACACCCTTGACAATTTCTTCACCTGTTGCCAATGAATAGATTGTATAATTACCCTTGGCAGCAGCCGGAGAATTCTTTACTACCACCTGTGCATACGGATTGAATGCCTGAGCTTCTTTTACATAACCTACACCATTCACCGGTGACAGATCCAAATACATATTATAGGTAGCATCGTCTATTACATTCTTGTCTTTCAGATAATAAACACCTTCTGCAATCGTTGCATCACCACCAGCAGCCGGCTTTGACTTGTACGGCTGGATTGTCGGTACAATATTTCCAGTAGCACCATTTTCAGCAATAGTCAAGACTGTAGTCCCTGCCAATGTACGGAGAACTACATCTTTTTCATCCTGATTAGTTTGCAACGCAGTTACGCCATCGACAAAAGCAGGTGCAGAATATTTTGTAGAAGTCCAAACACCATTAGCATTAGACTTCAAACCTTCTACCGCTGCAATAAAGGCATCAACAGCAGCCTTTTCTGCCTTATAGGCAGCTTTTTCCTCATCTGTTGCATCGTCATCCAATTTAACAAGTGCAATTTCCTCTTTTGCTAACTGAATAGTATTAGCAGACAAAGCAGCATCGGCTGCCAAGCCAGTAACAGCAGCCTTTAAGGCCGTCAATTGAGTACCGGTAAAATATTCAAAAGCATCATCCCCAGTTGTTACGACAGCCTCATTCAACGCCGTAATAGTTGTTTTAACTGGAACAAGCTTAGGCTGATATGCTGAAACCAAGGTAATCTGATCATTCAGCAAGTTATAGGTAGCTGTAAATGCAGCTACAAACGGGTGGTTTTTACCCACTTTCGCTGTCCGAGCATTAATTGCGTCGGCTGTAGCAGCCTCAAGAGCATCCGCTAATGCATCTTGATATGCCGCTTCAGCTGCATCACTATCTTCGTCAGACGCATCTTCCGGCAATTCTGCGATGACCGGCCAAACAACCGGATCGAAAGACAATGTATCCGTTGTCAGCTGCCACAAAGTATTTGTGTCATAATACTTCTGATCTACAATCAAATACTGTTTCTTGTCCTTGATCGGTTCCTTGGCATTATTGCCACCTTCCAAACGTACCTCGTTAGAAAGGAACAGATAAGAAGAAACGCCAGTTCCTGCAGCATTCACCAAATTACCGTCGCTGTTTACATATACATCCTCGGCTGTCCAAGTATTTGCAGTCAACACATTGGACTGACCATTGCTAACATCCTTACCATCATTGAAATACAATTTTCCCTTTGTCAATGCATTGAAACTAGCGGCATCCAACGTGATTACATCATCTTTTGTAATCGCAAGGTATGTAATAGAATTAGCTGGAGTATACTCACTCTTAGCTGCGTTTAACGTAGTTCCTTCCAAATAAAAAGTAGAGTCATTTGCCACGGCATACAAACCTTTAGTCTGATCCCATGCCCATTCTGAATTACCAGCCTCAATCTTTACATCCGATTTAGACTTCGGATCCTGACCCACTTCACCAGAATTTGATTGCAGTTTGACAGACAAATACTGACCTGTGTAATTATGCAAGAACTTATAGGTATAAGTCTTGCTACCCATAGCCCCCGCATATTCAACTTTCTCAATAGTCCAAGTACATTGCTGCAACTCGTCCACTGTCAAGTTTGTAGCAGTGGTTTCGCCAACCGTCACCAATTTACCAGTAGCGGCATCCAGACCTAAAATAGAACCTTCACCTACTTTCAACAGGGCATTAACACCTACCTCGACTGTACCTCCATCGGTAGCAGGCACATAAGAATCAGCAGAAGCCGTGAAAGCAGTTCCACATGCAAGCAGAGCGCTTGCCAAAAGTGTAGAAAACTTCTTGTTCATAATGTTTAAAATTTATATTAATAATAGATTGAATAAAGTTCCTTCTTCAACGGGCAACCCGCTATCCGTAGTTGCCTCAAAAAGTGGCGAATGAAAACGTACGTTTTTTTTCGCCACTTTTTTTCGCCCTTTTTTTGGTAAAAAATAAAGGTTCGTTTGAAAAGCATTGGTTTTGTACTATAAACCTATCTGATTGATAAGGAAACAGATATA
>JBJECC010000118.1:0-11267 GCA_051870655.1 Parabacteroides sp.
TAGAAAGCAGGGAAACTGTAAACAAATGGTTGGAACGGTTTGGTGTACGATTTGGCGTCTATAAAAATGGTATTTTTAATGAACAGCTGTTTCCGTTCGATTCGATACCGCGGGTGATTTCCAAGGAGGATTGGAATTATTTGGAGAAAGGATTAAAGCAACGGGTCACGGCATTGAATCGGTTCCTGTATGATGTTTATCACGAAAAACAGATTATCCGTGATGGCGTGGTGCCTGAGCCGTTTGTCTATTCCTCCAAAGGATATATGCCTCAATGCGAAGGAATCGTCCCTGAGCAACAGGTATATG
The DNA here is from genome assembly GCA_051870655.1 of Parabacteroides sp. Lineage (GTDB taxonomy): Bacteria > Bacteroidota > Bacteroidia > Bacteroidales > Tannerellaceae > Parabacteroides. Next base: position 310 of record JBJECC010000118.1, read on the forward strand.
CCCATATCGCCGGAATTGATTTGGTACAGGCGGAAGATGGAAGTTGGTTTGTGTTGGAGGACAATCTACGGATACCTTCCGGTGCATCCTATCCGATGATTGCCAGGACTGTGACACGCAAGGCAAGTCCGGATACATTTGGCGACTATGCGGTAGCCGACAACCGGAATTATGCCGATATTTTGAAAACGATGATGCTCGACATGAACCGAAACAGAGGCATTTGTGTGATTCTGACCCCCGGACGGTATAATTCAGCCTTTTTCGAACATTCCTACTTGGCAGAGAAGACGGGTGCGACACTGGCATTCCCCGGTGATTTGTTTGTCGAGGATGGGATGGTCTATTATAAAGGTCTGTATGGGATGAAACAACGTGTCGGTTCCATTTATCGCCGTGTTTCGGATGAATATATGGATCCATTGACATTCGAACCCTCTTCCTTGTTGGGAGTACCGGGCTTGATGGAAGCCTATGCACTCGGGAATGTGGCAGTGATCAATGCTTTGGGCAATGGCGTCGCAGATGATAAGGGAATCTATTATTTTGTACCGAAAATGGTGGAATACTATCTGCACGAAACGCCTATTTTGCACAATGCGCCAACGTATCTTCCCTATTACAAGGAGGATTTTGACTATATCTTGTCCCATATCAAAAGTCTGGTCATCAAGGATGTGAGCGAAGCGGGCGGCTATGGAGTCGTTTTTGGCCGTGATTTGTCTCCGGAAAAACTGGAGGAATTGCGTCAATTGGTGATTCGTGAGCCGCGCCGTTGGATCGCGCAGGAGGTCATTAATTTCCGTGATTTGGATATCTTGGATGATCAGGGTGGGCGGACACCGCGTAAAGCAGACCTTCGGGCATTTGTCGTGACAGGAAAAGAGACTGTCGTTTGGAAAAGCGGATTGACACGTTTCTCCCGTAATCCGAACTCCTTTGTCGTGAACTCATCCCAAGGAGGAGGCTTTAAAGATACGTGGGTGATGGAAAGATAATTAATGGTAGAATCAAAAAAAAGAAAGATCATGGTATTATGTACAACTATTTCAGCTGTCAAAGCGAATCGTCTATTTTGGTTAGGGAGATATGTGGAACGCGCTTACTTGAATCTTCATTTATTACGCCGTTATTATGATCAGATGATCGATGGCGATCCTGCCGTCTATGAGGAGTACTACAAAAAGCTGGATGCCCCTTATGCCTCTCTTGACACGAACTGGCCCTTTTTAGGATTGGTGTATGACGAGAAGAATCCCTGCTCGTTGCTCTCCGGACTGGAGGCAGCCAATGATAATGGCATTGTATTGAGAGAAGAGATTACCAGTGAGACGTTGTCTTACGTACAGCTCTCATTGGTGTTAGTAAAGAAGTGTGCTGCCGAGAAACAACGGAACATCACGCTCCTGCAGCCTGTCACAGACTATCTGCTGGCGTTATGGGGGTCCATGGAGGAACGGGTTTCAGACGAACGGGTCTTGAATCTGGTTCAGATTGGCCGTTGGGTGGAGAATATGGATATGCATGTCCGTTTTGACTATCCGGTTGCCCGTATTAAAGAGGCCTATGAGAAACTGAAGTACTGTGCACAACTCGAAGAGGGGATCTTTGATCGGGTGATGTTGGGAAATCTCGACAACCTGCTCTCGGCACCGGCTGACAGGCCTTTGCCGGAAGAGCATAAGGGACAGGTTCTGCAGTTTATCAACCGACTGGTTTTATTATAATGACTTTATGAAGCATTTTCATTATCGCTATGAGACCTGCATCCAGTTTACATTTCCGATCTCCGATCACTTCTTCAAACTGAGATGCCGGCCTGATAGTTTTGCAACACAACAACTTGTCAACGAAAGACTATTGATTGATCCGCATGAACGGTGGATTGAAGGGCGTGATGCGTTCGGGAATCTGTTTGTACAGGGGTCCATTCTGAAACCTCACGATCAGTTCCATTGTGTGAGTGAAGGGACTGTCGGGCAGACCGCAGCTTATTATGTCGCGGACGGGGTGGACAGGATGTATCGGTATGCTTCCCCTCTGACGGGACTTTCTGACGAACTGATTCGTTTCCTGCAGACGATGGATGTGGCAGGACTGACATCGTGGGATCGTGCCGTCAGGTTGTCGGAAGCGGTCCATCAGGAGATTGTCTATACCCCCGGAGCCACGCAGGTGGACACACCGGCAGCGGATGCTTTCCATTTACGTCAAGGAGTATGCCAGGACTATGCCCAGATCCTGATCGCTTGTTGCCGCCATGTCGGGATTCCTGCCCGCTATGTGTGCGGTCTTTTGCTGGGAGAAGGGCAGACGCATGCGTGGGTAGAGGTGCATGACGGCAAGGTCTGGAGGGGATTGGATCCCACGAATAATCAACAAATCGAATATGGATATATTAAAATAGCACACGGTCGGGATGCAACAGACTGTCCGGTCAATCGTGGCGTGTTCCGTGGATTGGCCGCGCAGCAGACCGAGGTGCATGTAGTGGTGACAGCAATATGATAAAGATAGTAGTGTCGTCCGATTTGCCGGTTGACGAACGGCTTTTGGTGAAGAAGAATAGCATCACGGCGGGAGATGCGAAAAAACGTGTCTGCATAGTGACAGGCACACATGGTGATGAGCTGGAGGGACAATATGTCTGTTATCAGTTGGCTCAATTGCTGAAGAAAAACCGTCATCTGCTGAATGGAACGGTAGAGATCTATCCTGCGCTCAATCCGTTGGGAATCGATTCAATCATGCGGGGGGTACCCGGTTTTGATCTGGATATGAACCGGATCTTCCCCGGAAATCCGGATGGAGCCATGGCTGAGTGTGCGGCTTATCAGATCTTGAATGATTTGAAAGGGGCTGATATGGTGATCGATATCCATTCGAGCAATATCTTCCTTCGGGAAATTCCGCAAGTACGGATCAACATCAATATGGCCGATTCTTTGGTCCCGTGGGCCCGTATGCTGAATGTGGACTTTATCTGGATCCACGAAGCGGCTACGGTGTTGGAATCGACTTTGGCCCATTCGCTGAACGTGACCGGCACACCCTGTTTGGTCGTGGAGATGGGCGTGGGCATGCGCATTAACCATTCCTACGGCAATCGCTTGGTCAATGGTATTCTCAATATGCTTCATCACATGGGGATGTGGAAGGAGGAGGTCGATCCGGTATTGATTTCACAACCTGTCCTCTCTGCCGGCGATGAGGTGGCTTTCATCAATGCCGAAGCCTCCGGTATCTTTCTGACGGAGATCAAGAACAACATTGTCGTGGAGAAGGGAGAGGAGATCGGTTGCATTGTCAGTTCGCTGACGGGAAATGTGCTTCAGCGGGTGACAGCTGTCAATAAAGGTCTGCTCTTTACGTTGCGAGCCTACCCGGTTGTCTATGAGGGCTCGTTGATAGCACGCATCCACCAGTTATAACATGATGATTAATAGGAAGAAATATGAAACGAGAAGTACTCTATACATTGAAGTCTCCTTTCAGAGACGATTTTAAGATCCGCGGGTTCCGTTTTGGTGCGGGAGAGAAGAGTGTGGCCATCGTCGGGCCGATGCGGGGAGATGAAGTACAACAGCAGTTTGTCTGTTCGCAGTTGGTCCAGGCGCTGATCCATATCGAGGAGGAGGGCGGACTGATCGAGGGACATGAAATCCTGATCATTCCCTCGGCCAATCCCTTTTCCATGAATATCGGTACCCGTTTCTGGGCGATGGATGATACGGATATCAATCGCATGTTTCCAGGCTATGACAAAGGGGAGACGACTCAGCGGATTGCAGCCGCCCTGTTCGGGCAATTGCAGGGCTATCGGTTGGGAGTCCAGTTGGTCAGCTACTATTTGCCGGGGCGGTTTGTTCCGCATGTACGCATGATGGAGACCGGCTATCAGGACGAGCAGACAGCCGGCTATTTTGGGCTGCCCTATATCTGCCTGCGCAAGCCGTTGCCTTTCGACACGACGCTGCTCAATTACAATTGGCAGATATGGGATACAAAGGCCTATTCCGTGTATGCAGGACACACCACCTCCATCCAGCCGGAGGAGATGCATCTGATCGTACGTTCGTTGTTGCGTTTCCTGAAGCAGTCCGGAATCATCCGGTATAAGGATGTCCGTTCGGCCTACACGTCAGAAGTCGTACAGGAAAAGGACTTCACGTTGGTGAAGGCTCCTGCAGCCGGAATTTTTTATGCCGTTCGTGCGGTCAACGACGAAGTGCGGAAAGGGGATGTATTGGCGTGTATTCTGGACCCCTATGACGGCTCTGAGCGATGCCGGATTGTCTCACCGGTCGATGGGGTGCTCTTCTTTGCGTACGACCGTCCGTTAGCGGTACAAAACACCCTCCTGTTTCAGATATGCTGAGAAAACAGCATAAAAAAAGGCTATCCGTCACGGACAGCCAATTTCATTGTTAACCTTAAATCTAATACCATGAAAAACACGATGCAAATATAGAGTCTTTGCTGAATATGACCTATATAATCGGATGAAAAATGCAGCGGGTTAACCACAATTAACGATGTTACACTGCAAAAGATCCGTTTATCCTGTTTTTCGGCTATGCTGGATTCGATTATTTCTGATAAACGGTATGGATGGCCTTATCAAAGGCAACCCAGTGCTCCTCCGTCATATTGTCCGGGGTAAAGAGAGCCACACCTGCTGCGCCACTTTCCATGGAGCCGCGTACGGCCTCTTCAATCTCGTTCGGCAACAGTCCATGACCTTCGGGATCTTTGATGTTGGCTTTGTTCTTCCAGTCCTTGCAGATGAACAGGCCGCTGACAACCGGCTTTTGTCCCTGAACGGATTCCACCTCTTCCTTCACGATGGTAGCCAACCAAGAGGCCGGTTCCAGATAGAAGTCATTGTAGTTCATCGGGAAGAATTCATCGACGTCCCATTTGTTCCATTCCTGGCGGACCATCCATCTGGCGTGAGAATCCGGACCCGGGAAGACCGCTGCACTCACCTTCTTGCCTTTGGCATGGACGGTCTGGGAGATTTCACCGACCAGCTTCGTGATCAGATCACAACGGAACTGCGCCCATTCCTTGCAAGTGGCCGGATCTTCCACGCTCTTGATGTCGATACCCGTAGCCTCCTTGAAGTCTGCCACACACTTGTCGCAGTAGCAATAGTCGGCTGTCGGATACTCCTTGTCCATCACCAGACCATATTTTTCCCACAATCCACGTGCCAGGATGACATCTACATACCGGATATAGTCCAAATGTACATAATCCACTTCAGGAATGTCAGCCACCTGTCCGTAGAGATTCGTCAGAAACTCAACGGTACCCTCCTGATTGGGGCATAAGCATTTATAATAGGGAACATACGCCTGTACGGTGTAGGCTGATTCTCCATTCCGGTTGACAGCATAGAGGGTTGAATCCAATCCGTGCTGCAACATGGCGGGGATCCATGCGTGATATTCCATACCGTTGGCGTGGGCTGCCTTGGCTGCCCGCTGTATCTTGCTCATGTCATGTCCGGCGTTGTAGCACATGCCATTGATACCATGAGCGTGCCATTGGCTGAAGTCGTTCTGTAATGTCTGTTCGGTCGTCTGATCATTTTCACTCTGCCAAGCATAGACTTTGACAGTTTGTTCGGGGGCTTGGCTACAGGCTGTCAGACCTACAGCAGCCAGGGCAACGAGAAGAGTTTTCATAAAAATTACTTTGTTTAGATTGTAAATAAATGTACACAGGCAGTCCCATCCTGTATCGGAAAAGCACTGCCTGCGTATGGTGAATTCATTAATCGCAATTGCAGAGTGTCGGAATCAGGTTACGGTCTCCGTAGGCATTATCGACACGGGCTACGTTCACCCAGAACTTGCAGTCGTGCAGCCATTCCAGCGGGAAGGCGGCCTTCGTACGGGAGTAGGCGTGGTTCCATTCGTCACCGGCCACTTCATATTCGGGATGCGGTGCATTCTTCAGCACATTGTCCTCTTTCGAAGCCTTGCCCTCTTCAACCTCCTTGATTTCGTTCCAGATGCATTCCATGATTTCCACGAAACGATCCAATTCCGCCTTGCTTTCGCTCTCTGTCGGCTCTACCATCAACGTACCGTGAACCGGGAATGAAAGGGTAGGTGCGTGGTAACCGAAATCCATCAGACGTTTGGCAATATCGCCTTCGTCAATGCCTGAGCGATCCTTGATAGGACGACATTCCAAAATCAGTTCATGTCCGACACGGCCTGTGACACCGGTATATACGATGCCGTATGTGTCTTTCAGCTTTGCAGCCAGATAATTGGCATTGAGAATGGCCAGTTTGGTCACGGTAGCCAATCCTTCTGCACCCAACATACGGATGTAGCCGTAGGTGATCGGCAGAATGCCGGCACTTCCGTAGGGCGCTGCAGCCACTGTGTTCAGATCACTGCCGAACAATACGGGATGTTGCGGCAGGAAGGGCACCAGATGCTCGGCTACACAGATCGGGCCTACACCGGGACCGCCACCGCCGTGAGGAGAGGCAAAGGTCTTGTGGAGGTTCAGGTGGCACACGTCCGCACCGATGGTCCCCGGATTGGTCAGACCACACTGGGCATTCATGTTGGCACCGTCCATATAAAGCTGTCCGCCGCAGGCATGTACGATGGCACACATCTCCTTGATGTCTGCTTCGAAAATACCGTGGGTAGAGGGATAGGTGATCATGCTGGCTGCCAGATGCTCCTTGTTGGCCTCTGCCTTGGCACGGAAATCCTCCAGATCGATGTTTCCCCGTTCGTCACATTTGACAGTGACCGTGGTGAAACCGCACTGTACGGCACTGGCCGGGTTGGTTCCGTGGGCGGAAGCCGGCAACAGCACGATGTTGCGTTCGGTCTGTCCGATGCTCTCCAGATAGGCACGGATCACGCGAAGACCCGTATATTCACCGGCAGCTCCGGAGTTGGGTTGCAATGTACAGCCCTTGAATCCGGTGATCGTGCAGAGATACTCTTTCAGATTTTCGATCATCTCCTTGTAGCCCTCTACCTGGTCTTCCGGTGCGTAGGGGTGGATGTTCATGAATTCCGGACGGCTGAGCGGCAACATCGTAGAGGCCGGATTCAGTTTCATGGTGCAGGAACCCAAGGAAATCATGGAATGAGCCAGAGAGATGTCACGACGGCCCAAGCGGGTGATGTAACGCATCAGCTCGGTCTCTGTATGATAGATCTTGAACACTTTCTGCTGCAAGAAGTCAGAGGTGCGGACAAACTTCTCGTCGAAATAACGGGCGGTCGGAATCTCACCTTCCAAGGTGTAGTCTTTACCGGCAGCACCGGAGAAGATATAGAGCAACACGCCTAAATCGGTCGGTTGTGTCGTCTCGTCAAGGCTGATGCCGATCTGGCCGGCCTCGAAGTAGCGGAGGTTGACCTTGCATTCCAGGGCGATCTCGCGCAAGGCTTCGACGGAAACGGATGCCGGCAACTCAATCATCAACGTATCGAAGAAGTCTTTGTTCAGCTGCTTGTATCCGAGGTTCTCCAGCTCTTTTGCCAGGAATCCGGCATAGGCATGGATACGTCCGGCAATGTCACGCAGTCCTTCCGCACCGTGATATACGGCATAGAAGCCGGCCATGGTAGCCAGCAGCGCCTGTGCCGTACAGATGTTGGATGTCGCCTTCTCACGTTTGATGTGCTGTTCACGGGTCTGGAGGGCCAGACGGAAGGCGGGGTGTCCGTACGCATCTTTAGAGATACCGATGATACGTCCCGGAATCGTACGTTTGTATTCCTCCTTTGTGGCAAAGTAGGCGGCAGAGGGACCCCCGTAGAACATCGGGATACCAAACCGCTGGCTGGATCCGAAGACGACATCCGCATCCCATTCTCCCGGAGGTGTCAGCAAGACCAGACTCATCAGGTCGGCAGCTACCCCCACTTTGGATCCGGCCGCATGGGCACGTGCGATGAACTCTCTGTAATCCTCGATGGATCCGTTGGCGTTCGGATATTGGACAATGGCTCCGAACACATCCGGCGTGAATTCGAAAGTCCGGTAATCGCCGGTTACGATCCGGATGCCTTGTGGAATCATCCGGGTATGGATGACGGCCAAAGTGGACTCGAACACCTGCTCATCTACAAAAACGGTGTTGGCACCTGCCTTCACCTGCGCACGGCTGCGGGCATTGTGGAACATGGTGACCGCTTCTGCGGCAGCAGTCGCTTCGTCCAGCAAAGAGCAGTTGGCCAAGGGCAGGCCGGTCAATTCGCAGATGACAGTCTGGAAGTTCAACAGCGCTTCCAGACGGCCTTGTGACACTTCTGCCTGGTAGGGAGTATAAGAGGTGTACCAAATCGGATTTTCAAACACATTGCGCTGGATGGGAGCCGGGCAGACGGTGTCGTACCATCCCATACCTATATAAGAGGTGAACACCTGATTCTTCGAGGCCAGCTCGGAGATGTGTTCTGCAAATTCCCGTTCTGTCATAGCTTCGGGAAGATCCAAGGGTGCTTTAAGACGGATATTGTCCGGAATGGTCTGTTGGATCAGTTCATCCACGGACTGTACGCCGATCGCCTGCAACATAGCGGGTATGTCTTCCGCTGTAATTCCTACATGGCGATTTACGAAGTTGTTTGTATTCATAGTGTTCTTGTAATTATTTGAGTAAGTCTATACATGTTTTTCTTACAAATAGGGATTGTTGAATTTCTCGTCAATCACCCGTGTCTCCGGTCCGTGACCGGGATACACAATCGTCTCGTCGGGCAACGACAACACCTTGTCGCGAAGGGCCGCCAACAGAATCTCATGGCTGCCTCCCCACAGATCGGTCCGTCCGATACTGCCGGCAAACAAGGAATCTCCTACAATGACGAAGCCGTTCTTCCGGTTGTAGAAGGCCAGACCTCCGGGCGTATGTCCCGGCACGGCCAGCACCTCCAGTTCCGTGTGGCCGAAACGGATGATCTGTCCGCCTGCCAGACTGGGCTCTGCCTCTACCTGTTCAACGGCAATCGGCAGACCGAATGCCCTGGCCTGATCGATCGGGGAGGGCAGCTGTTCCACATCTGCCCGGCTGGCTTCCGGCTTCAGGCCAAAGGTCCTGTACACAAATCTATTACCCAAAATGTGATCCAGATGCAGGTGGGTGCAAAGATACCGTTTCAGGGTCAATTGCTGTTCCTGGACAAACCGGACAATTTGCTGTTCTTCCTCTTTGCCGATACAGCCGCAGTCGATGATCACCGCCTCTTTCGTCTCATCGTAAACGATGTAGGTGTTCTCTGAGAAATAATTGACTTCAAAAGATTGAATCGTTGTCATAGGGGCACGTACACTACTTTTTTCGTTTCAAAATACTCTTCTTGAAAATAATCCTTCAGCTCAATCGTCACGGCCTGATTGCGGAATGGCAGGATTTCATGCTGCAATTCTCCTCCTTTCAAGCAGATCAGCCCATTGGGCAACGCATTGATCTGTTCTTTGCGAATGTTCTTCTTGACAATCTTGACCAGATCGGCCAACGGCATCACGGCGCGGCTTACCACAAAGTCAAATTTCTCCTTGACCTCTTCTCCGCGTCCATGGAAAAACGAGACATTCTTCAGGCCGATGCTTTCCGCCACCGCCTGCGCCACCTTGATCTTTTTCCCGATGCTGTCCACCAAATGAAAATGCACCTGTGGAAAGAGTATGGCCAACGGGATACCCGGAAAACCGCCTCCCGTTCCCAGATCCATCACGCCCGATCCATCCTTGAAGTGCAGCATCTGCACGATCCCCAACGAGTGGAGTACGTGATGCGGATAGAGATTCTCTATGTCTTTCCGGGAGATGACGTTGATTTTTGCATTCCAGTCCGTATAAAGGTCATAGAGTGCATCCAGTTGCCCGATCTGCGGGGCTGTCAACTCCGGGAAATAGGAAGTGAACGGGAATTTCTTCGATTCGTTATTCATGCAATGCTTGTATTAATGGTTGAACAGGGGACTGATGGCACTCTCTTCGCGCAACAGATGTAAAATGGCAGAGTAGGGAAGCGCCACCTTGACCAGCCCGATCACATAGGGGGCGATCTCATATTCATTGAAGAAATAGGTGATGCCCTGCTCATCTACCAGGAAGTTTCCGTTGGGGAAGATCTCCTCCACACTGAAGAAACCGACATTCTCCAATTCTTTCGGATCTTCCACGTGGTTGTCTTTGGCAATCTGGTTGACAAGGATCTGTGCCAAGCGGTCCTGATAGTCTTTCACGAAAATATCCTCTTCGGTCAGCGGCTTCCCCTGGCGCACGTCAATCACATGGTTGGTGTAGGTGTGACCCCCATGAGCACCTCCCGTATAATTTTCAAAACGAACCGTATAGCTCAGGATCCCTTGACTGTTGAAGACAATGTTGTCGGTCGAACTCTCATAATACGAATACCAGGCCCCGACCGGACTGTCCGGATCTTTCCGGTCTTTCTGGAAGTCCTCCTCCAGCTCCTTGTACATGGCTAAATAGTCCTCCTTGTATTTCTCTACCGCCTCTTGCGGGGAGAGCGATTCGTAGTTCTCACCGAAATAGGAGGTGACGAATTGGTTTTGCAACGAATGAAGCACGTCTTTGTCTGCCATGCGGACCGGATAGACGAAATGGATTTGTAGGTTACAGTTCGGGTTCTCCTCTTTATCCAGCAGATGATAGCTCATGTCCACCAGAATAGAGTCAAATGCAATGTCATTTTTTGCCATTCCGCTGAATCGCTGCTGACAACCGGTTGTCAACAAACTTCCCAGACAGAGTATCAGGACAATGTGCAAAACAGATGTCTTCATCAAAATACGGATTTAATGTTTGATGCTGCAAATGTAAGGGATTCTTCGATACAATCAAACTAAAACTTTATTCATTTCGGCATCAGGTGACATTAAAAAGCCCCCGCCCAGCAGACTGGGTAGGGGCATCCCTCAGGTTTTCAAGGATAG